>JAUVGT010000405.1 GCA_030593645.1 Deltaproteobacteria bacterium | reverse complement strand
ATTCACAAATTTTAAGGGTCGAGGCGCTCAGTCGGCAAGGCGCAAAAGCGCAGAAATATCAAGCATATTTCGAGCTTTTGCAACGTAGCCGAATGAGATGATTCGCCCCTTAAAATGTGAAGTTATTTTTGCGCGAGCCCTAAGTTACCTGAGATGAGTTAAAACCTCCAGTTAAATGTAAGGATTATCCTTCGCGGCTTCCATACCTTTGTTCTGTTAAGGAAGTCATTGCTTTTTCCTAATCGTATTAAAAGGTTTTATAAATCCCGTCTGTTAAATTGTATAACTGAAATAATAAAAAACACAGTAGTGATGGACAATGAAATCAAGATACAATTCCCGGCGCTGATCTCGTTTAAAACTATTTTTCCCGGCTGATATAGCTGGAAATAACTATATGAACTAAAATGTTCCAGAGATGTGCTTAATTTTATTATCGTATCAAAAAAATATAAAAATACGATAAATCCTATGGTTTTGCTTAATGTTTTTCCTTTTTCAACTTGAAACGTAGAGATCGCCATCGATAGTGAACCCATACTTAAAAAGAAAACGAAACCAACAATGGCCGCTTTTCCGTAATCAATTATGTTAATATGCAAATCGAAATAAAAATTGCCTGCAATTGTACCTAATAACATTGCAGTGAATTGTAAACACAATGAAATAGCGAGAAATGTAAAAACGCTCAGTGGGATAATAAACCGTTTTATTGGTTTGGTTAATAAAATATCAAAAGTTTTCAATTCAATCTCACCGGTAATATACCGGGCCGAAATACTGATCTGCAGAAAAGCAAGGCTGATTAATATTATTGGATGCGTATATCCAAAAGCCAGCATCTGCGCGGCAAATTGTGATGTCCCGGCCTGTATTCCGAGGAAAGCAGTGAATGCCGGGGGGAGCATTTCTAATAATGATATGACAATTTCGCTTATTCCCGCTTCAAAAAACACCCACGCGAATAACCACTCAAACAAAAAACAAAATAAAGTTAAAATGATTAAAATATATTTTTGGTCCAGCAATATTTTTTTTAAGTGGGAAATATATTTGAGCACGATAAATACTATTCCTTTTCGTAGTAGGACATAAAAGTATCCTCAAGAGATGGCTCGGGGAAAACCAGATTTTTTACTTCATATTTAGTAATATTTTTTAATAATTGATTAATATTTCCGCTCACGTTTAGAACCAATCGATGGGAATCCTGTTCCAGGATATCAGTATTTTGCAGATCAAAGTCATCTACGGAAACCGGTGATGCAAATGTGACTTCCAAACGCCGGATCATCTTTTCTTTTAAAGCTGATATGGATTCCTCTGTTATCAATTTACCTTCCTTCACCAGACCCACCCGATCACAAACCTTTTCGATTTCTGCAAGATAATGTGAAGAGAAAAAGATTGTTTTTCCTGACTCTTTAAATTTTTGAAGATAATCATACAGAATATTTTTATTAATCGGATCAAGTCCTTCCGAAGGCTCGTCCATAATAATAAGTTTGGGGTCATCCTGCATGGCTTGTATGATACCTATTTTTTGTTTCATACCATGCGAATAGTGTTTAATTTTTTTATTTAAGTCTGAATCGCTAAGATTGAAAGCATTAATCAATTCATTTTGCCATTGTGGTTCTTTATGGGAATATTTGTTCATGTAGTTCAAAAAATAATCGCCGGTAAGTTCTTCATATAGTTTTAATTCTCCCGGAACATTTCCAATGCTTTTAAAAATTGTCGCATAATGTTTCTGTACAGTTTTATTAAAGATCTTCACTTCTCCGGAAGAAGGGCGCAGTAAGTTCAGCATAAGACGAATAGTAGTAGATTTTCCAGCTCCATTTGGGCCGAGAAAACCAAAAATTTCACCTTCATTAATGTGCAGGTTTAAATCGTCTATTCCCCGGGATTTACCATAATATTTTGTTAAATGATTTATTTCTATTATCGATTCCATTTTCATCGATTTTCTCCATTAACATTATTGTCCAGAACTTCCACCTTTTTTTATTTTAGTATAAATATTATGTCCGGTGAGTATCCTTCTTTTGGGTTTCTCGAATCCTTTTCTTCAATCACCATACGGACGGTCTGACCGGGAGCGGCACCGATTTCGGTATACGGAATTTTTGTTTTAACGATATTTCCCGTAATATCTTCTCTTGGCGATTTCCACATGAGGTCGTGGATATTCTTTGTCGAGGTCTCTCCCTGGTTATATTGCTTCGTAGCATAAGATGAGAAAAATCCTGTACTCGGGCCGCCCAATCCTCCGACACAGGCTTCCCCATTTTTATACCGAATACAAGACCTCAGGCTGATTACATATTCAAAACCGGTATTCTTTGTCCAAAAAATCTTTCCGCCGGTGTTCGGATTATTATCTGTGTCAAAATGGATTTGAATCACCGCGCCTGCCATGTGACCTTCCAGGTAGTGCTTGATGTCATCCTTCAGCGTGACTGTCACATCAAGGTGTTTGCCGTCACTTTTAATGGATACTTTTACAACGTCTTTTCCGGGGTCACTAAGATTTCGAACGTCTCCTTGAGCATCTTTCAGTTCAACAAAATGCGTTGCTTTGATAGATTCCGCACCGGCAGGATTCGCAATAAAAAACATTCCAATAATCAACACCAGCAATAATGTAATTCTACACATAATGATTTCCTTTCTCGATTAATGTTTTCAATGTATATCCAGGTTAACTGCAAATTGATCGGTGCAGTGTAAAGTCCGGAAAAGCTCAATTAAAAAGAAATAAGTTAAAATTAAATATCAGGATTTCCATTTTTAACCTGTTCGATAATTTTGTCAAGAATGAAGACCCCCTTGTTTTGTGTTTTCTAAGTGATTTATATTAGAGCATTTGGATATCGTATCCTCGAGCCGCAAGTTGTGCAAGGACACCGTCATCTCCTACTAAATGCAGTGCGCCAACCAAAATTAGCTCAACATCCTTGGTTTTTAACATGGCTTCAATTTTTGGGATCCAAGCATTATTTCGCTTTACGATAAGTTCATAGTAAAGATCTGGGAAATCTTTTTTAAATGGTGTTAAAGCGATTTCTTTTAGTTTGCGATTATCGCCCCGTCGCCAGGCATCTTTGAGTGATTGCATCAATTCGGGTAGTTTCTCTATGTCTCGCAAAGTATAGGCGATAAATTCATTTTCCTGCCCATCACCCATTGTCGATATCAATGCTAACTGCTCATCAACAGTTTCCAATTGTCCCATTTCTTTCTTATCCTTTATGGCCCTCAGGTTGAAAAACTCATCTACACCTGCACCCATGAGTCCAAGGCGCTGTAACTCAATGACTGTTATGGTTAACGCCACCATCCCAGGCTTAAAATTCATCATTTTAACCATAGGAATACCTCGGTTAGTAAGATGCTGCTCCAGTTTTTGATACGTAGCTTCGTTCAAAACCATTTTCAAGTTACGGCCATCTGAATAAACTACTTTACTCATCAATGTCTTTTGAAACTCCGGGGTCTGCATTTTTTGCATATCGGTTTCAAATACCAAAATAGCTGATTGACTGTATGCATTTTCGAATGTTGAAGGTAATGGATAATCAGACTTGGTTAAAATGTGAATGGTACCACCAATAAAAAGTTGATTTTCTCCTTTTACAATTTTCCAAACTGGGGAATCGGCGTGGACAGTGTGTACAGAGATGAATGCCAGAAAAACCAATAAACATGACAATTTTCCATTTTTCATATCGCAATCCTTTATTTGTTTAATTATTTATAATGATATCAAATACAATTTAACTGCTTCATTAAGCTGCAAAAAGATGACCAGAGAACAGCCCCGGTTAAATGGATGTGCATAGCGGGCAGCCACACAGGCGGAGGCTTCGCAAGGCTACGCCCGCATAAGCCTTCCCCTGCGAATCTAATCCGTATCGTCTTTATCGAAACCACTACAGGCTGAAAAGAATTAATAACCATCCGGGCAGCTTTCACCTTCAAAAAAAGATTCTCCGGTCACCCGTTCAAGAATTTCAATTGCTTTTTTTATGGGGCAGCGCGGCATTTCCAAATCGTTTTCAACGGCAAGTTCCAGCTCGGCCAGGGTTTTCAGCTCCTTTTGACTGCTTTCACCGTTTCTAAAAAAAATCAACGTTCTATTTTTAAGCTCAATCGTGTAATCAGTAAAAAAACGGGTAATGCGCAGATATGACATAACTGTATTGCCGGATTCAAAGGATTC
>JAUVGT010000166.1 GCA_030593645.1 Deltaproteobacteria bacterium | reverse complement strand
GTGATTGTATCAGATCTGCTTAAAGCCTTTCATACCAATGCGGCAGCCCTGGGTTTCATGTCTTCCATGTATTTTTATCTCTACGCGCTTGAACAGCCGCTCGTGGGGTATCTGTCGGACAAAATCGGGCCGCGGCGGGTTATCGCCTACTGGTCAGTGATGGCTGCCGCCGGGTGTTTTATTTTCGGTATGGCGCCTGATATCGGCTGGGCATCCCTGGGAAGGGCTCTGATCGGTATTGGTGTCGGCGGTGTATATGTACCCACCATCAAAGCATTTTCCCTGTGGTTCAGGAAAAAAGAATTTGCCACCATGATCGGGCTTTTAATGTCAGTGGGGAATTTTGGAGCACTGATTGCGACGACACCCCTGGCGTGGGCATCGGATACCTGGGGCTGGCGATTCACATTTTTTCTAATCGGCGGGATCACCCTTGGTCTCGCATTTATGGTTTTGATGTTTACACGCGATCATGAATCCTTAACCAAACGGGGTGAAGAAAAACCGGATCAGGCACATTTGAATGGAGCAGACAATAAGACACAGATTTTTCACATACTCAAATCCGGTCAATTCTGGATCATCGCGATGATATTTTTCGGTGTTTACGGAACACTCGTCACTCTGCAGGGGCTCTGGGCCACACCGTTTCTTGTGGCGGCATTGGATATCGAGCGCGTCCTGGCCAGTAAATTGAATATGCTGATCCCTGTGGGTGTGATTATTGGTTCTCCATTGTTCGGCTGGCTGCCCAATCGATTTTCACTGGACAAGCGTATAACATTGATCACCATCCTTGGGGTATATAGTCTGACGTGGATCGGTGTTACTCTCTTCTTCAGTCAACTGGGGCTTATTGGACTTTCATTGATGTTTCTGATCATGGGTATTGTCGCGGGAGGATTTATCAGTACGCTTTGGGGGATTGTCCGGGAGATCACACCTTCAAAAATTTTGGGTCTGACATCCGGTGTGCTCAATCCGGCTCCTTTTTTTGGTGTTGCTGTCATTCAGGTTCTAACCGGTACCATCCTGGATCATTCCGACCGTGTGGGTGACATATACTCGATCGCGGGTTTTAAAAATGCATTTTTACTCTGCCTTCTCTGTTCAGCCGTCTGCGTGTGTTTATCCATATTCATTCGTAAGCCCGGATCTTCCCCGCGTAAGTGAAAGTTAATAACCTGCTATGGTTTTTCTCCTATTTAGCTGGGCAAGCACAAGGGGCATCCCTACGATAAGAAATCTACTTTTCCACATTGGCTTTTAAAACAAGCAGCCCTTCTTCCCTGGCATGAAGAATTGTTGCTGTTTTAATTCCGCGGAGTTCGTCACGTTTTAACACATTTTCTGTTAATACTTTACGGTACAATTGATATTCGTCTTTGCCGGAGATATTCGGAGTTACTTTTACAGTGTAAAGAAATTGTTCAATCGAAATGTTTTTTCCATTTTGATTCCCTTCGGTTAAATCCACCCTGTAATTATCATATTCAAGAAAGCAGTGAACTATGGGAATGTATGGCAGGTTGTATTTCTCAAGTATTGGTTTGGTCCCGGTCACTATTTCTTCTGTCATGGCATAGATACCAATATTCTTATTGACGCCTATGTTCAGCTCCTCAGCCAGGGCTGCGATTACTGCATGTTTGGTTGTACATGTACCCATTTTTTCTTTAAACAGGATCATGATATCATCCCGATCAGAATTATATCCATAGGGTATTCCATGCGCGTGGCGGCACGCTTCCACAAATGTAGAGATGCCCAGACTTAAAAACTTTTCAGATATGATACCGGACGGCTCAATTGGCACATTCGGAAATATGTTTAGTTTGTCCATGTACACCATAGCTGTTATCAATCGACTTTGGAAAATTTCCTGGCTTTAGCGCCGCAGACCGGGCAGCGGTCGGGAGCTTCTGATTCACAGGTGTAGCCGCACACCCCGCAGATATAATAATCGACTTCTTCCAGGTTTTCCAGGTTATCCAGGGCCTTCTGATACAGGTCGGCATGAACCTTTTCAACTTCATTGGCTAAGTGAAAGCTTCGTTCAGCCGAGGCCTCTCCCTCTGACTGGGCAGCAGCGATCATTTCCGGGTACATTTCCTTGTACTCATGGGTTTCGCCGGAAATGGCATCTTTAAGGTTTTCCACTGTACTCTTTACCTGTCCAAGGGCGCGCAATTGGGCATGAGCATGGATTGTTTCCGCGCTTGCCGCCGCACGGAAAAGCTTTGCCGCCTGGGGGTACCCTTCGGCTTCCGCTTTTTTTGCATAGGCCAAATATTTCCGATTGGCCTGGGATTCGCCGGCAAAAGCCTCCCATAGATTTTTTTCTGTACTGGACATGCTGTTCTCCTTTTTTATATATATGGTTTTTTAATTTGTTACTACTTTATAACATTCATCTGATTTTTCAACTCAAATTATCAATGAAACACTATTATTTCGATATTTCTAAAAATATAGTTGACAAACCCTTTTTCTTGAGATATATTTAAAGCATGAAACATGAAAATGCTGCAAAATGTTTAGCTGAACTGGGGAACACTACCCGGCTTTCGATCTTTCGATACCTTGTAAGAATGGGAGATGATGGTGCTCCGGTGGGACAGATTCAAAAAGAATTGAATGTTCCGAATTCGACATTGTCTCATCATATCAGCAGACTGGTTTCTGCCGGGCTGATCAGGCAGGAACGGGAAAGTCGAATTTTACACTGCATTCCTCAATATCAAATTCTGACGGAGTTGATTGACTATTTACAGGCTGAATGCTGTACAGGAAATAAATGTGAAATCGGGGGTAAGAATTGATCGGCCCCTCATCGGGGGGATTTTTTTTGGCTCTATATTTCGATTGTACCAGAAATGTAGATATAACATACAATAAAAGGGAGGTCATCGATATGATAAATGAAATAATTAAGATAATAGATTTTATAATGAACGCGTTCCTTCACATCTGGCCCTATCTCGTGATCACAATACCGATTGCGGTGTTTGTCCAGATGTCCGGTGCATCAAAATATATCAAACAGGCATTTCAGGTCCGGCCGGTCATGGCGATTTTTCTGGCAACCGCTGTCGGGGCATTCAGCCCGTTTTGTTCGTGCGGTGTGATTCCGATCATAGCCGCCCTTTTAATGGGAGGTGTGCCTTTGGCCCCGGTCATGTCGTTTTGGGTAGCGTCTCCATCAATGGACCCTGAAATATTTTTTCTAAGTGTGGGCACAATCGGTTGGGATCTCGCAACATGGCGTTTGCTTGCAACCCTTATGCTGAGTCTCTCTGCCGGTTTGATAACTCATTTTTTGGTACAAAAAAAATGGATAGGAGATAATATATTACGTACATCAAAAGCGCCTCTGGTGAAAAGCACTATAATGCTTATGAAAAATGGTTTGAACAGACTTAAAGATCAAATTAAAAACCCATTGGCCTACGCTATGTCCAATTTAAAAAGACCGACTCCAGTTGTATGTTGCGGCGATTCGAACGCTGTATTGGATCATGCAGTAGCGTTAAATCAACCATCCGGGGTACTTATTGAACCGCGTTATAATGGAGATAATGTTCAGACCTGTGGATGTGGAGATAATAAACCTGATTTCAAAACACGTCTGATTAAAGAATCCTATCTGGCAACACTGATGGTCGTCAAATTTATGGCCCTGGCTTTTTTTCTCGAAGCCCTGATTATACTTTATGTACCTTCCGTGTGGATCACAGGAGTTCTGGGTCATGAAAACCCGATGTCTATTATTACAGCTGCTTTTCTTGGAGTCCCTGTGTATACCAGTAATTTGAGCGCGCTGCCTATGGTGAGCGGTTTGTTAGCTCAGGGGATGAACCCGGCTGCCGCCCTGGCCTTTTTGATCGCCGGTCCGACAACGACTCTGCCTGCAATGGCTGCGGTATGGAAACTGGTATCAAAAAGGGTTTTTATATTATATGTTTCGTTTGCATTGGTTGGCGCTGTAGTCACAGGATATGTTTATCAAATGGTTATCAGGATAATGTAATAGACAGGGTTTAAGGGAAGAATGATGTTGGGGCAGGCTTGTATATCTGCCCATTATGTCGGGTTAAAGAAAAGACGATTGCGATACCGACCCCGGCCCCAAATCCCGAATGCTTTCACACACAGATGGGACTCTGATATCTATTTTTCGGCTCTTTACAATTGTTATTAAATCCATTAATTATAAAAAGAATTTGAGTTTGAAAGGTCATTAATATGAGTAATGAGGTCAAAAGCAGGACCCAAAAGAAAAAAGAAGATCGGGCGTTACAGAAATTGGGAGAGGAACTGGTGTCTCTTTCTTCTGATCAGCTTGAAAATATAGAATTACCGGAAGAGCTTTTTGAGGCTGTCAAAGCTGCATGGAAGATTAAAAGTCACGGTGCCAGACGAAGACAGATACAATATATTGGTGTACTCATGCGCAGTATTGATCCGGACCCGATTCAGAGCGCGCTTAAAAATATCAGGTTTGGTGATTATGAGAAGGCACGGGAATTTAAAAAGATTGAAAAGTGGCGGGATGAACTCAAGGATGGAAATGACAGTATTATAGAGGAGGTATTGAGTGATTGCCCCATCGCGGACAGACAGCGTCTGACACAACTGGTAAGAAACGCGCGGAATCAATCGAATGAGAGGAAAGCGGTAAAAGCTTCAAGGACACTTTTCCAATATCTTAAAGAGGTTTCAGGGAGAATGTAGTTTGAAGATGGGATGTGTTAAGGGGTCAAGGGTTCAAGCGCAGAGACGTGATGCTTGAGTTATCATTGTTACTCATTACAAGTGCCCCGGCCGATATTTTTGAAACCACTTTCAAAAAATACTGTTTTAATTTTTTCTTCCAGTGCCCCTGGAATATTTGCTTCTTGCCCATGCGGGACGGCCTGTGTTGTCTCTTAGAACAATGGTTTTATCCATAGAGGTGATTTGAGTCACCGCGATGTGATTTTGATAAACAAACCCTGATGCAGTGGCCGTGTTACCCGCTTTTAACTGAAATCCTTTCGACTCTCGATATCCTGATGGTCCCATGTGGATTTCATACAGCCCCCTATCTGTGGTCAATTTCCATTCATTGTTTTCTTCAGCCAAAATTCCTGAAAGGGCCGCATGTTTTCCGATGCGGACAATATCCCGGCCGCGAAGATGGGTATCGTTTGAATGGACGACCGGTTCTGTTTGACGAAAGCTTCTTCCCCTGCCTTTTCCATAACCGCGTTCTTGATCCATCCGGGAGTAGATACCTCTGCCTTTCCCAAATCCCTGCTGTCGGCCTGATTGAGAGGAATTTCCATGAAAACGTCTGCCTTCCTGACCGATCATTTCATGTTCATTTTGAAATCCGCCCCATCCCATACCGGATGAACGTTGACCTCTTTTATGTTTAAAGGTTTCATTGACGTCAATAATACTGGCAAAAGGCTCTATGCTGTATATGGTCCCCAGAAATACAGCAAGAATGACTGTGGCGGATACAATCAGTTCTTTTTTTAAATTTACTGAGGACTGAAGCCTGCTCCAGAAAAAGTGGAAGATCACGCGCCAGTTATAATACAGATGGAATAAAATGATAATCAGAAGAAGAGTTGAAAAAATGATATGCAGATCTTTCCATCCCCATTTATCCATTCCCAATATGGACCAATCCGTGTTCCTGGCAATTCTTCCGCTGTGTGTAAAATAGAGTATGATTCCCGAAACCGTGCTGAACAATGTTGAAAACGCCAGGATAAAGGTTGTTACACCTCTCCATTTAAATCCCTTTTTTTTACTCATTTGTTCACTCCTTTCGTTTGTTTAAACACGGGTTTTTCGCAATAGAAAGCTTGTGAGAAATCCGGGTGATAATGTGATATGAGCAACAGGCATGCCAGGTGGGAAAAATAATAAAGGGAAGGTGTTTAATCGGTTGAAATAATGGATTATATAAAGTGTGACGATCGCTAATAATCCAGGTTTCAGAAAGTAAAATACCGGATAAAAATTATCCACTTTAATTTTGAAGCGGGTAATTATTATACACTATTTTCATGTAATTTATCATGGTACCCGGCTTCAAATGGAGGGTTTGGACTAAAACCGCTTCTACCCGGGATCGTCCGTATCTGAAAGCACGCAGAGCGCGGAAGATGTCTGATAGGGGATGACCCCTTTGACATTCACCTCTGATTCCGTACCGCCGGGTGCAGCGCCCGGCATTCGAAACGTGGTGACATCAATCGGCTTGATGGCGGTCTCTACAGGTTTTTCCAGTTGAGGCACCCAATCATAAGGTGCCCGGTAAGCCCGGTAAACCATGTTCATTTTAAAGTGGTTTCCCCAGTAGGGACTGATATATTCCCAAACAATCCGGTGATCGGATGCGACTTCAATGATCCTGCCGCCGCTCCCCTCTGTGATCAGGGTGTTTCCGTTGGGGAAGCGTTGGGCACTGCTGATAAAAGGGCTATAAAACCGGCTGCTGTCTGTGGGATGGACAAGTCCGGCTTCCTGGGGTGTGTACTGCCAGATAATTTTTAATGAAACAGGATCGAACTCCAGAACCCTGGAATAATCCCGCAGTGCGTTTTTTGCACCGGTCGGACTCCCTGGATTGGGGGCACCGTACCCGGCCCATCCCCCGTTATCGAAGACCAGGATATTACCCTCTCCGGGCAATCCTTTAGGAATCATATGGGCGTGGTGCTGCCCGATAATCCATCCCAGCGCCTTCAGTTCAGGGGTTTCATCGTAATACGGACCGACCTTCCAGACAATTTTTCCGGTTTCTTTACTGATAATAAATATGATATTCGTTTCACGGCCGTCAGTGATGATATTGTCCGGGTGGAAGCGTTCATCTCCCGCATCATACCATTTATTGGGGCCCAGTGCGGACATGGAATTAAGATGCATCCAGTCGCCCATGCCTCCACCGGCCGGGCGCGTGTTGGGATCCCTGTGTAAAATATTTTTTGCATCCTCATGAAAATCGAATTCGTCGAAATGGTCGCTGCATATCCATTCCCATACCAGGTCACCGTTCCAGTTAACTTCGTAAATGGTATCATCCAATAGGGTTTTATCGGATATGTCTTTGCAAATCAGCTCCTTATGACCGAGCAAAAGCGTATTCCCGCTATCGGTTTTCAATTCCATACCGGGTACGTAATATCCGACGGGATTACCTTCACGCTGATAGTCATGATGGACGCGGGCCATCCATTGGGATTTTTCACCGGGATCTTCAATATACTCATACTTGTTGAATTTCCAGACCACATTACCCTCCCAATCCACCTGGATCAGGTCCCTGTAATCCTGCACGCCGAATCTTGTGTTACGTTCACCTGTATGACCCAGCACATAACCGCCCGGCAGCAGTTTGTTTGGGAATCCGTGCAGCCCTTTCCACATGCGCACTTCCCGTCCGTTCATGTCGATGAGAAGCACGCCGCGCTCTTTGGCCTGAAAAATTGTGTATCCGTTCCAGCACTCATCCGGAAGATAAACCGTGGTGCCGGTGGGGTAAACCGTAGGGTAAGTCATATTTATTTCCTTTCGATCATCACGCATCAGTTCTTAAGATTGATGCGATTTTTTCTATAGTATGTCAATACATTTTCCCCGTTTTCTGTTATGTTATTAAACATTAATGATCAATGGGCAGATAAGCTTAAAATCGTGTTGGAAAGTGAGAAGGCAACTGCAGGAAAACATGATGAGTGGGTACGCCGAAACACGGCCACAGATTATGTGCTGGTGGAGATATGTGGAAATCGTTTTTACCCGGCCATGCTTGGCCATGCGGAAACACATTAAAAATGTCGGTGACAGCCTCATCGGACTGGAAAAGATTTATCGAGTCCGGAAAGGTTTAAACCAGATGTAGTTTTATTATTGTGGCCATAAAACGTGGCTATTAATGCAAGGTGAGAGAATATAAGCCCTGTCTGTTCATTTTAAAAGAGCTATTCTCGTTCCGGTGGAAAAGACTGTGTCATAATGGTTTTTTTCATTGGTATCATACGAAATCTTTCACTGATTTTTTTCGTTTCGTCATTCCGGCGGAGGCCGGAATCCAGAAGAAATTAAAGGAGAAATCCATGAAAGTAAAACCGGCAAGTATGTCACGGGCGGTTAAATCGGCGATAATTCTTCCATCGGATACAAACAATCATGGAACGGTATTCGGCGGAAGGGTCATGGCTTATATTGATGATATAGCGGCATTATCCGCCATGCGGCATGCTCGGAAGCCTGTGGTTACCGCGTCTACGGATTCAGTAGATTTTCTCAGACCCATTAAGACGGGGCAATCCATTTGCCTGGAATCAATTGTGACCTGGGCCCATAATACTTCAATGGAGGTATTTGTAAAAGTGATTGGCGAAGATTTGATGACCGGACAACGCACAGTCTGTGCCACATCTTTCCTTACTTTTGTGGCAGTAGACAACGACAACAGGCCGGTTCCGGTTCCCGGTGTTATCCCGGAAACAGACATTGAAAAGGAGCTTCATGACTCTGCCCCGGAAAGAGCAAAACATCGTCAAAAAAGAAGAAAACGTTCACATTCGATCGCCGAACAGTTTGGTGCATCCAAGCCATGGGAATAAATCGTTTGAGGAGATTTTTATTTTTAACGAATGAAATTTGTAACCACACCCATGGTCGTTTGAGGTTCTGAAATCTGATCTTTTGAAGCGTTTATGCTTTTTAACAGCCAAGCCATATTCTTTCCTAAATTCTGCATCGTCTGCAAACCTTCACCATCTTTGAGAACTTCTTTTTTATCCATACCAAATCCCACATTCCAATAACTTGACCCCACAAGTATCATTTGAGCACTTGTAAAATATGTATTCAGAAAACTTGTGGTTGCCACTGCCCCTGCTCGTCTCACTGCAGAAACTGCTGCACCTGCTTTTCGTTGAAACATATCTCCGTTGGCTATTGCCACCATTGCAGTTCTATCTATAAAAACTTTGAGCTGGCCACTTAAACCAGCGTGATAAACCGGAGAACCAAGAATAATGCCGTCGGCTTCACGCATTTCATCCAGCCAGCCATTCAACGGGTCTTTCTTTTGTGCACAATGACCATCTTGATTTTCCCAGCACTTCATACAGGCAATGCATCCCCTGATAAATGTTGATCCAACATTTATTTCTTTTGTTTCGATTCCCTGTGCCTCTAGCTCTTCAAAAATTGTTTTTATCAGAACAGATGTGTTTCCATCTTTACGAGGACTACCATTTATCGCTAAGGCTTTCATGTCTCAATCTCCTTTTTTATGATCCTTTTTTCCATTTATTTAGTCTTTCCTCAATAATTTCCCTGGTCTCCTTCATTAATGTTTCTCCGCTTTTTTGATAAAAAACCCTTCCACGCCGGACATAAACATGATCCATAAATCGGCCCTTCCTTTTTGCCACCAATTCTTTAAATTCAGCTATTTCTTGATTTTTGAACCGTGAATTAAACGTGCTGAACAAAACCACATTTTTTCCTTTGAAATCATTTTTTGCAACAAAAGCCCATAAAGGTGGAGCAGGGCGATACCACCAGATAGGAGAACCTAAAAATATTAGGCTGTATTTGTCCATATCAACAGTTTCAGGTTTTATTAAGGTCTCTGTTACCTTTTGATCTGCATCTTTGCCAGCGTTACGCCAGCCTTGAAAATCCAGAGAGTATTTTTCCGCCTCGATTTTAATGATATCGGCATTAAATTTCCGGGCAATTTCCCGTGCCATGGCTTCTGTGTTTCCTGATCGCGAATAATAAATGACCAACACTTCAGAAGATTTATTTGATTCTTTAGTGTAAGGCGGACTGTGAAAATAGGTTCTGTCTTTGACAATAACAAATATAAAGCAGGCAATAATAAATACTGCTATAAAAGATACAATCCAAATAATCATTCTTTTTTCAGGTAATTTCATGTGTTTATTTTGATGGTCTCGTAAAAAGTCCGAATGTGACGGTTTCGTAAAGAGTTCAAATTCAAGGCGCGCACTTTTTGTAATGATGAAGCGTACTTATCGTACGTTGAATCATTGCAAAATGCAGCACAACGCAGAAGTTGGACTTTTTACGAAACCGTCTATTTTGCATATCCAAAGGTTAATGTTGCCAAAGGCTCAACATTATCCGGCAAATTAAGATTCTTTTTTATTCTTTTTTTATTGATGCATCTGCAACGGAAGCTGCAAATAAACAAAAAAGACAAATGATTATTGTGATTTTCATAAGGTCACCTCCATAAATTGTGAAA
>JAUVGT010000306.1 GCA_030593645.1 Deltaproteobacteria bacterium | reverse complement strand
CGCCATAGCAAACAGTCTGGCGGCTACATCAATGGCAAACCTGATTACATACAATTATGTTGCTCTTGATCGTGCGGCGAACCAGGCATCACAGGATCATGACATCATATATGTGGTTATTCACGACAAGGAAGGGAGGGTTGCCGGTTTCAGTGGAAGACCTGAACTGCAAAATAAATATCTTGACGATCAGGTCAGTGAAAGAGCGCTTGAAAATAACGAGCCGTTTACACAGAAAATATTTTTTAAATCCGGGAAAGTCGCAGGTTTGGATATTGCCGTACCTGTTTTCCCGGGCGACTCAAAAACAAGATGGGGTACGATTCGTGTGTGCTTATCCCTGGTACAGATGACCAAACAAATAAACCAGACGCAGCTGATCATCCTGATTGTTGGTTTGATCGCACTGGCAAGCGGGACATTACTTTCCATATTTGCCGCAAAAAGAATTACCAGTCCCCTCGATAACCTGGTAAAAGGGACACGGGAAGCGGCGAGAGGTAATCTTAATTGCGATATTAAGATCAGCACCGGTGATGAAGTGGAAGTACTGGCCTCTAATTTCTCGACCATGATCCATGAAATTCTTGCACACAGAAAGCAGCTGGAAAACCGGCTTATAGAGATAAAACGGCTGCAGCGTTACACAGATCAACTGCTCATGACGATGGGTGATGGTTTGATGTCTGTTGATATGAATGGGGGTCTGTCCACCATCAACCCTGCGGCAAAAAAAATGCTGAAAATACAGGATGATGGAATTGAAACAAATATCCATATTTCAGAGTTGTTTAAAAAGCATCAAAAGCTCGCTGATTATTTTCAGAGTTTACTGAATAAACCGTTTGATAATCAGCCGGGTGAGATCCGTTTGAATCACGAAGGAGAACCACAGTACATTCTAGTTGGTTCGAGTGTACTTAAAAATCGAGAGGGAATGCCCCAGGAGATCATTGTCAATCTGCATGATATTACGGAACTCAAAAAACTGGAAACTTCCATGCGACAGGCTGAACGGCTTGCGGCTCTTGGAACGGTAGCCGCGGGTATGGCCCATGAAATCCGGAATCCACTTTCTACAATAAAAACGTTTGTCCAGTTATTACCCCGAAAAATGGACAGGCCCGGATTTCTTGACAAATTTCAGAATATTGTTCCAAGAGAGCTTAATCAGATTAATCAGCTTGTTGAAGAACTCCTTGAACTGGCAAGGGTTCCAAAATACCAATTTGAGAGTACGGATATTCGGTTTTTAATCGAGCAGGCAATCGATTTTATGGAAGACGAATTTAAAGCATGTCATATCCGGTATGAATATGACCGACTGGACAACTGCCCTCGTATTCAGGCTGATGGGAACCAGCTTTCAAAAGCCTTTGGGAATCTTATCAGGAATGCTGTTCAAGCCATGCCTGAAGGAGGAAAATTATCCATAACCATTCGATTGGGAGATGCTTTTTGGGATAATGTGTATGCCGGGGCCGCTAAAAATAAAAATCTTAGCATAATGTTTAGCGATACAGGGGTCGGAATTTCTTCAAAGGATTTGAAAAATATTTTTATTCCATTCTTTACCACCAAGGATAAAGGTACCGGGCTTGGGCTGGCAATTACACATAAAGTAATCAGTGAACATGGAGGGCGAATTGAAGTGAAAAGCGAAGAGGGCAAAGGAACGAGTTTTACTATCAATCTGCCAATGTAAATATCTGGAACTTGCATTGTTTTATATATATTGCCCTGATATGAGTGCAATATTCATTATATATTATTGAAATGATCCCGGTAGAGTTGTTTCAAAACCTTGCTTAAGATATCATTTTCATACGGATCAATCCATCAGAATCAAACCACTCTGTACTGGAAACGAGGGTTCACTTTGTTCCAGAGTATGTCCAGCAAAGGAGGTTTCTCTGTTAAGAAATCGTGGCCCAGATTTATCCCTGAATGGCCACAAGCCATTTACTGTGCGCGCGTAACTCGTGTTATTTCAAGGGTTTGACTTACTCACAGAATTCAACGTGTCCCGACACGTTGTTACCCGGTTGACTGCGTAAAATTCTTAATCCTACACGCGCTTTGCGCTCTTGCAATGAAGTGGGTGTGAAACCCGGGTTTAGGATTTGAAACCGCTTCTACTCAGAAGACATCCCCTTTCGCTAAACACTCCGAATTTATGACCGATCAGTTTATCACTGGCATCTATCTTGCTATATTCTAAACCATTTCTAAATGTCTATCTGCATGAGAAGAAAATAAAGTATATCCATGTGCAATGACGAGAGAAAATGGTTTTTTCGGAGGGAAAGATCATGAATAAAAGCAGTAAACAACCGATTTTTATCGTTGATGATGATCAGGGAATATTAGATTCTTTTGAAGTGATACTTGGGGATGAATATTATCTGGTCATGGTGGATAACGGGACTAAAGCTTTGGAGCTGCTCAACAAACAAAATCCACCCCTTTTATTCCTGGATATCAAAATACCGGGCGTGAATGGTCTTAAAGTACTTGAAATTATAAGGGCGAACGGGATCGACACGGTTGTTGTCATTGTATCAGCCTTATGTCAGGATCAATATTGTGAGATCGCGAATAAATTTGGAGTTTATCGATACCTTTGGAAGCCCTTTGATGTTGAAGAAGTAGAAGATATTGTCAGAAATGTGATCCCATATGAAGTGGGCAGGGATCAGGTATCCCCCTGATAAGTGGTATTAGAACCATTTCTATTTATAATTTCGATATGAATTAACTCTAACAGCCAATACTTCTCCCCGAGCACATTCATCTCCAGATGCGTAAAGGGAGCATATAATCGTTGTTTTGCGTTCATGCATTTCCTTTATTCTGGCGCGGAGTTCGAATTCAGCTTCAAGAGGCGCAGGTTTGAGAAAACTGACGTTAAGGTTACCCGTAACAAACAGGATTTCCGGATCGGTTCCGGGATCCCGGTTTTCAACCTGGTATGCTGCTGCCACCGCCGTTCCGATACTGTGACAGTCTATCAAGCTGGCAATGAGACCGCCATATGCAACACCGGGAAAGGCAGTATGAAAAGCCTCCGGTGTGAATCGAAATATCCCTTCTTCGCCATTCCAGATGGTTCTTATTTTCAAACCATGTGGGTTATTCCGGCCGCAGCCGTAGCAAACGGCCACATCATCGGGGTAAAAATCCTGAATGGCTTTCGGTTCTTTAATATCAGTGTTGTCCATAATCGTATGATCTCACTGCAGTTATCGTTTTATGTTCTTTTAACTGCTTAAATGTATTATCAATAGAAGCATACGTTTTTGAAGGTTGAATATTCTGGTTTTCCAGCGGATTCTTTGGTTGTTTTTGTCTACACGATAGATCCGTTTTAATTCTTTTATCCTGTCGTATATGTTCTCAACAAGGTACTCCGTGTTCTTCCCTTTAAATGAAGCAAGTCCGGCTTGTTCAAGAAAAACATTAGACTTGATTTTTCTGCGTTTCATTGAATTGAACTGGAATTCAGTTCGAATGATCTTGTTAAATTCATCTGTTGCCAGTTCCGGAACGATCTTCAAGGGATCCGTTCCGCGTTCAGCCACAAGCCAGCAAAGACCGGCGTTTTCCTTAATTTCCTCAAGAAGAGCTCTTGAATTACCCCGGTTATTCTTTATTAGTTCCTTAAACGCTTTAAGTGTACCCGCAGCTGTGGAAAGTGTTTTAAAAACCGCGGTAATGCTTTCAATCATTAACAACTCCCTGTTCGCTCGTTAATCACTCATTGGCTTAACCATAATTTATTTTTACGCGAACCCTAAGGAAACTTTTGAACAGATTTTCCGGTTCCAATAATAATTCCTTTTTTATTTATCGCATGTACTGTGAATTGGTAACGATGAGATCCGCTTGGCGGGCATGGGCCGTTATAAGCGGATTTTAATGAACCGGCTGGAATAATCCCCTTACCCTTATACTCAATTTTTCCTCCACCATGGTTCCAGGACGTTACATCAAGGTCAACCAGTTTTACTTTTAAAAATTTTGTGCCGGCAGGGATTTTTGTAACTCTAATCAGCGGTGAGCGTTTTGAACAGTTTTTTGTGCCTTTCCAGGAAAATTTTACACCAAGATTAACGGCATTAGGAGAAATTTGTTGACCAACGCAGCCGAAAAAAAATAAAAAAATTGAAATCACAGCTATCATTGAGAATTTCATGTCTTACCTCCTTAGAAAAGTTCGTTATGTTTTTTCTCTGTTATTAAACTGTTCAATGAGACGATTCAAAAAGATTTGTATAGTATTATTATATCAAATTAATGTGGTTGTAAAATGTTTCCTGATTAATGTGTAATATTAAAAATAAAATCCGTCATTGCCTGTAAAGTCTGGTGTTCTTTTTCAATATGCGGACTATGCCGGCAGTCGGGAAGCATAAGAACCTTCGTCTCTTTTCCGGCTTTTTCCGCAATGGAATTGATTTGAGCCCCGGTACCATATTGATCATTCTCGCCCTGGATGGCCAGCATCGGAACACGAATTTTCGGTAAATATTCTTCAAGGTTCCAGTTCAAAAAATCAGGATGCAGCCAGACACCGTTCCAGCCCCAGAATGCGCAATCAGTATTATTGCCGTGGTATTTCTCCAAATTCTCTTTAAGATTCCCATCCAGAAAGGTTTCTTTAGCCCTTTCTATTGATTTTACGGAAATTTGTTCACAGAATACATGCGCGGCTTCTGTAATCAAACCCTGAAGGGGCAGGGCGGCTGTACCGCCTGCATAGATGATCGAAACCGAACCGCCATCTGAATGGCCGATCAGTATGCATTTTTTGATTCCAGCGGTTTTGATCAGTTCCGGTAATACTATCAAACCCTCATCATGCATAAATCTTACAGGCCTCGGCAAT
Organism: Deltaproteobacteria bacterium; assembly: GCA_030593645.1. Classification (GTDB taxonomy): domain Bacteria; phylum Desulfobacterota; class Desulfobacteria; order Desulfobacterales; family JAUVGT01; genus JAUVGT01. The sequence goes on along the minus strand of JAUVGT010000306.1, from coordinate 1,066 downwards.
AAACATGGATCAGATCGGCCATAACCGAGACGGCTGTATACAAGGGCTCCACAGCCTGTGGCTTCTGAGAGTTTGGCAGGGAAGTCCCGCCATAACTCTACACATCCAAGCCCTTCATGTAAAAATATTAAAGTCGGTGCTTCAGTCGGGGAAGGTCCAAACCAGGCGGCTTCCAGCTTTTTTCCATTTACATAGATATAATCTGTGTGTTTTATATTTATCACCATCCGGTTTTGGAATCACTTCTAAAAACCATCTTCTGATTTTAAAAATGGCTGCTCATTTTCAGGCTTCTTGATCCAGTTTGGTAAATACCTCCCCTTTTTTATTTGTGTATTGGTAGCATTCCGCTGTGCCCATTTATACGAATCTTTCGTGTTTTCAACTGTTTTGCAGGCTTTTTTCCATGAATCCAGGTTTTGCTGTTCGATGTCTTTGTGAATGGGTTCCAGAGAAAAACGGGCTTTATGAACACCGATACGCGGTACTACACGCGCATAATAGATTTTGTTTGCCTGCAGATCAGCTTTCATAAAATCAGCCGATTCACCTGTAATCATGAATAAATGATTTCCGGGCTCAGTGATATAGGCGAGTTTTTCTTTCGCAGATACAATGCCGACAAATTTGTTTTCCTGAGATACAAGATCAAATATTTCTGACTGGATTCTTAAAGCCAGGATTTGGGGACGCAGGAATATTACAATTGCTTTGTCAGATATGGGTTCATACGAAGCGTCCGGGATAGTCTGCATATGTCTAACCGGTTCAACACATCCAAAAAGAAAAATAACTGAACCCAATAAAAAAAATAATACAAACAGCTTTTTCATAGCAATAACTCCTTATTCCGGTGATATTCAGGATACATGCGGTATCTTTTTTTCGCGATGAATACGATGGGCTTCGAATCATGGGTTAACGGTTATACCGGGTTTGTGAATATCTGATTTAGAACAGCATATGAGTCCCGCAATCTAAAGACGGAAAATGAAATATTTCTCCTGCAACACGCTGTCGCAGGTTTCAACTCAATGGTTTTCCTGGAACAGTAATTCGCCCCAGG
>JAUVGT010000360.1 GCA_030593645.1 Deltaproteobacteria bacterium | reverse complement strand
AGTTCGTTGATCGTCAGTGTCGCCTGTTTGGCAAGGTTCCATTTTTCGGTTAACGCACTTGCGAGCTGTTGGACTTCGATGGTGTCAAAGGGTTTTTTTAAAATAAGGAGACGATCAGAGGCGCCCAGTTTTTCTTTAATTTCATTCCAGGAATAATCAGAATAAGCCGTACAAATGACAAACTGTATATTTTTATCGACATTCCATATCCTGTGTATGGTTTCCAGGCCATTCCAGCCGGGAGGCATTCTCATATCGACAAAAGCGAGGGCATATGGTCTCCCTTCATCAAGGGCTTTTTTCACCATTTCCAGGCCCTCTTTTCCCTGGGTAGCGGATTCGATGATAAATTTTGTTCTTTTGTACTGGTTTTTTTGATCATCAAAAAGATTTTGAGCCAGTTTATTTATTCCCTCTTTTGTTGAATCTGGCGACAGAATAATTTGAAAATCCTTATGTATGGTGATGTTGTCATCAATGATAAGGATTCTTCTGTTTCGTTCACCGGCTCTGCTCATCAATCGGCTGCTCCAAAGTGAATAAGGGTTGACGGATTGAATTCATTAGATGCTGATGTAATAATACGCCTCTTCCCCGAAACATATATGAGTTTTATACCAGGCAGGTCCGGTAACCAAAGGACTGAGTTGTTTAAATTAAAAGGCTCATTATTATGGTATTTGTAATTTGTACGTGAATTTTTATTAGTGTTTCGCATCTGTTGCCTATTCCGGAGACTCCTGATTGAAGGTTCTGATAATTTCAGAGAAAACGAACCTTCTTTTAATTAAACCATAAATCCGTACTTGAAGTCAATTTTTTATCATTTGTGTACCCGACGGCCAATCTGGCGTATATTATCGCTGAAAATCATAAACCATAGACCTTTTTTAATGTGATGTATTGAATTCTAGTGACAGGTCTGTATTGTTTCGTTTAAAATGTTCTGTAAGCAGGAAAAATGGTTTTTCGGGGATTGGATTGACTCGATTTTCTTGACTAATCGATTTTAAATACTATTTTTACTAGATGTAATTGCAAAGTATCTATTAAGGCTTAAAACAAAGGGCGGCCACAGTGGACCGCCCCTATGCCTGCCTGCCGGTCATCCCGATTCTGGCGGGGAAGGTTTCAAGGTCACTGACAGGAATAAATAACATTTAATACACTTTAGGAACGAAATGAGATGACTCGTAAGAATGCTGATTTTAATTACAATGCAGGTATGATCTCCGGGAGCCCCGCGCTTGGCCGCCATGTCACCATCGAATATAATGATTGCGGATCTGACAAACTGATTGACACCGAATATCTGGAAGAGGTTTTTTTAAAAGCGGCCAGGGAAAGCGGGGCAACTGTGGTCAGTTCCTCCTTTCATGCGTTCAATCCCCAGGGCATCAGCGGAGTTATAATCATTGCGGAATCTCATTTTACTGTGCATGCCTGGCCGGAGCATAATTATGCCGCGGTTGATATATTCACCTGCGGGAAAAATATTGATCTGGAAAAGGCGATTCATTCCCTGGAAGTTTCCCTTGAAGCCAAGAACGTGACAGTTTCATCGGACAGAAACCGGGGATTTATTGAAAACAGGACTATGAAAAACATCCATGAAACCAGGAGCCCGGCTGAATACTCAACTTTATGGAGAGAAGAGTATGACGCCAGGGAACCATGGGGGATTCTTTCATCAATCGATATTTATGAGTGTGACCCTGATATAATCAGAAACGCGGATTCAATCAGAAGGTTTGTATATGAACTCTGTGACCGGATTAAAATGAAACGGTTTGGAGAATGCACAATTGTCAACTTTGGTAAGGATGAAAGGGTGGCGGGCTTCAGCATGACGCAGTTGATTGAAACCTCGCTGATTTCCGGCCATTTTGCCAATTTAACACATTCAGTATATCTTGATATTTTCAGCTGCAGGTTTTATGACCCGCGCGATGTGGCGGAGTTTGCCTTGAGCTATTTTAAAGGCTCAAATTATAAGCTTCAGCTCACGCTTCGACAGTAATGAAATGTGGTTTCAAAACTTGAGTCCGATGGGAGGTTTTGGAAGCACCACTAACAATTGGACCAGATATCCGGCAAAAATACATAGCGATAAAATTTTGCCGCTGTTTATTAAAACACATTGCTTGCACCAGTGAATAAATGAATAAAATTATAAATGGATGGTTTTCGGAAATCTGTTCCATGTGGCCGGGTATGGCATTATCTATTGAGATAGAAGAAGTCCTGTTCAGCCATAAAAGTAAATATCAGCAGATAGACATCTTCCAGACCAAAACAAGCGGGAAAATGCTGGCACTTGACGGAATAATCCAGCTGACAGAAGCAGATGAGTTCGCGTATCATGAAATGCTTGTTCATACTCCGATGTTTGCCCACCCGAATCCACAAAATATTCTTGTTATCGGGGGCGGAGATGGGGGGGTACTCAGGGAAGCGGCCAGGCACGATGCTGTTAAAAAGATCGACTTTTGTGAAATTGATGAAGAAGTCATTAAAGCCGCGAAAAAATACCTGCCTTTTACAGCCTGCGGATTTGACGATCCCAGGGTCAAAATTCATATTGCCGATGGAAATGAATTTCTAACTCAACACCAGGCTGTCTATGATGTGATCATCGTTGATTCAACAGATCCGATCGGACCGGGTATCACCCTTTTTGAAAAACCGTTTTATAAAAATCTCAAGAAAGGATTGCGGACAAACGGGCTGATCGCAACACAGGGTGAATCTATATTCCTTCACAAAGAATGCATTATGAACCTGGTTCGCATGACACGGGAGCTTTTTCCGGTACAGGAGTATGCAAATATACTGGTACCGACTTATCCCGGTGGTCATATTGGAATCTGCCTGGGATCTCTCGGACCTGAAATAAAGGAACCCAGCAGACAAATTCCAAAAAAAATCCTGGAACAGCTTAAATACTACACACCGGAAGTGCATAAAGCATCTTTTGTATTACCCGGTTTTGCCGAAAAAATGTTGGGATCCGGATGACAGGATATGAGAAATGAATGAGCCGGATGATATTGAAATAAAAAAAATCAAATCAGCGGATAGAGATGACATTATCCGGTTATATAAAGATGCCGGGTGGTGGAAACCGGAGTATGATGACAATACTGTTTTCATTGATAAAATTGTAGAAAATTCAGCCTGTTTCATCGGGGCTTTTAAAAACGGGAAAATGATCGGCATGGGACGTGCCCTGTCTGACAATGCGAGTGACGCATATATTCACGATGTGATTGTTCTGAACGTATACAGGAAAAAGGGTATCGGCGGAAGAATTGTAAAGACCGTTGTTGAATATCTGAAAACGAAAAATGTAGACTGGATCGGTCTTATCGGGAGACCGGGTACTGAAGAATTTTACAGAAAAATTGGATTTTCGAAGATGAAGGATTTTATCCCAATGATTTTAAGAGATTAGAATTGATGGTCTCGTAAAAAGTCCGAATTAGACGGTTTCGTAAAAAGTTCAAATTCAAGGCGTGCAAATTTCGTAATCATGAAACGTACTTATAGTACGTTGAATGATTGCGAAATGTAGCACAACGCAGAAGTTGGACTTTTTACGAGACCGTCAGAATTGGTTATTAAATGATATGAAAAATGATGCGATTCATTCAGTTTTTGGAAAACTGCCGGAATTCCCGGAATTCAAGCCGATCGGACTTGAAGACAGGGAACTGATCAATCATTATACGGCAAAATACAAACCGGTCTCCTGTGAATACAGTTTTGCAAATCTGTTCTGTTGGGGTGAGCTTTATAATTTCGCGTGGAGTATATATGCCGGGCGGCTTGTAATATACAGTGGTGTGGATAAGCAAATATTAATGCCCCTTGGCAGGGAGCTGCCATTTACGGATCTTAGAAAACTGCATTACGGGATGATTCAAATAAATCCCGGCAATAATATCTCCCAGGTATCTGATGACTATCTAATAAAATATCCTGAAATTAGTAGACATTATTCAATTTATAGAAATGGTGCGCAGGCTGATTATATCTATTCAGCCCGAAAACTTTTTGAACTCAATGGGACCAAACTTGGAAAAAAGAGAAATCTGATTTCCCAATTCAAACGGAAATGGCCTGATTATGTGGTTGAAAACATGGGTCATTCGAACATTGACTCATGCAGGGCTCTGGCCGGGCAGCAGATGCAAAAGCACTTAAAAGTCAACCGGAGTATCCGGGAGGAAAAGGCCGCATTAAACCGGGCGTTTGATTATTTTGATGATATCGGCCTTGAAGGATTGGTCCTGAAAATAAGCGGGCAGGTGGCTGCATTTGCCGTTTTCAGTAAATTGCATAACCTGATGTATGCCACCCATTATGAAAAATCCGATTTAAATTTCAAGGGCGCGGCACAGGTCATCAATCAGGAAACCGCGCGATTTTTAATGGGGAAATGTAAGTATATTAATCGGGAGCAGGATCTGGGTTTGCCGGGATTAAGGCAGGCTAAACTTTCGTATTGCCCTGATCTTGTTTATTCGGTCAATACTCTCATGCCGCTTTGAACTTGGGTCTGAGAGGAGGTTTTAAACCACTTCCAATCAATTCAGCTAATCCTTTTCTTCTCTTAACGCAAGAGGCGAACCCAGAATTTCGGATAAAACAACGGCTTTTTGCAAATCCTTTACCGAGTAATCCTGAATATTATATAATCCCGGTTTCTTTACTGAAGCTTTTTCTTGTATTTTTGGAGAGAAGGTTTTGTGTCTAACAGAGCCGGGCAGTGACGGCGGTTTTCTCATCGGCCGTTTTTTTTGCACTGTTTCACGGACAGGGGGCGGATCATCATCTTCCAGAATCAGTTCGTGATCAACATCCGGTACCGGCTGAATCCGGGTTTCGGTCGTTTTTTGTTTATCTTCGATCTGTTCCATGATTTCGCTGACGACTTGTTTCCAAAGTGATGGTTTTCCTTCCTGTCCTGTATCTTTGGCTTTTTTTCGTTTAAATATGGAAGCAATGATAATGATCAATATAATGATAACAGGGAATAGATTTTCCAATATATCCATTGTTATACCCGCCTTTTTGGATTGAAACGCACAAACTCATTGTACGATTGCCAAATATTCAATTACCTGCCCGGCCGATAGTGTG
>JAUVGT010000393.1 GCA_030593645.1 Deltaproteobacteria bacterium | reverse complement strand
TGTTTTTCAAAGGGGAATCAGTATTCTGATCGGGCCTTTTGCTTTGTTCAGTTTTTCAGCAAACTTATCAGCGACCTGTTTGAGTTCATCCTCTGACATACGGATCCAGGTTCGAAACTTATCAAGATCATATTTTGGACGCTTTCGAAATTCCGGTTTATATTTAGATTTGGACGGTGTGATATGATTGACACTGCATGTGGAAATGATCTGTGGTATACCGATTTTTCCTGCCGCTTCCATTCTTTCGGGTCCGGCATCCCGCATATAACCAAACATATGCTCTCCGACACCGCCGGGCGCGAGATCAATGACCCCATGAAAGAAATTGTCTGATATCATCTCCTCCATGGCCTTATCGCAAATCCCTGCTGCGGAAAATCCGATCACCTGGTGTCCTGCCTGTTCAAGTTTTATTCGCACGGAGCTTGCGCATTTTTCGCAAGGTCCCAGCATTGTTAACGCAATTGACTTACCCGTTCCCGCCCTGGCCGGAGTGATTGAATCCTGTACCATCCCTGCAATGGTGTGGGAAGCCCTGTCGATCACATTTTTTAATAGATCTGTGATGCCTGAAATTTCGATGACTGAATGAAAGAGGACGATATCACCTGTTCCGATATAACGCGTGGAGAGCCCGGGCAGGGCGGCGGTTGATGATATCATCAGTTTTGGTAACCCAAACGGCAGTGAACGCATGACATCAGTGGCCATCAATGATCCTGTGGAACCGCCGATCGATATAATACCATCTATTCGTCCTTCAGAAAAAAGTTCTTTGGTAATCCGTGAGGCTCCGGCAGTGGTGATATCTGTAATTTTTGCTCGTTCTCGGCTGTGATGTATTTCCTCAATGCTGCTGCCGCCTGATTTTGCGACCTGCTCAGGTGTGATGTCGCCTGGAGAGACACCATTCCCTCGCATGGAAATATCCATCAAAATCGGATTGAGTCCCAGGGATTCAATTTTTTCTTTCAGATAGAACGTTTCTTTTCCTTTAGTGTCCAGAGTGGAAATAATCAGGATTGTTTTTTGCATGGTTTCAGCTTGCCTGTTTTTGAAATGCCAGTTATTATTTAAGAATCTTCTCCAACCTGGTTGGATAAAAAGGTCCACGGACTCAAGGGTTTAATTCTTTAGCATTTCACTTGAATCCTGTTGAATTACGTCTGTTCTCTTGCAATTCTATCTATAATGTCTTTTTTCAACGTTTCCTTGTTCACTTTTCCTGAATCGCCAACCGCGGGAAATTCCGGAACCACTTCAAGACGTTCAGGGAGTTTGAACATTGCCAGTTCCTTGGATTTTAGAAAATCAGTCATTTCGTCAAATGAAAAATTCTGATCGGCCCTGGGAATGACATATGCGCAGCATTTTTCTCCCATTTCGCGGTCCGGGTACCCGACTATGGCTACTGAAGCGATTTTTGGGTGATCATTCAAAAGCCCCTCAACTTCTGCGGGATAAATGTTCTGACCACCGCGTATGATCATATCTTTTGCCCGGCCAAGTATCCACAGGCATTCCTGATCAAATTTTACAATATCACCTGTTGTGGTCCAGCCGTCAGGATCAAACACCGACGCGGTCAGTTCCTCATCGCGGTAATAGCCTGCGGGCGCGTGCGGCCCTCTAAAGTAGAGAACACCGGGTTCGCCATCTGCGACTTTTTCATTGGTGTCCTTATCCAGAAGACGAACTTTATTCCCGGGCAGCATTCGGCCCACGGTCCGCCGACGCAGATCTTTTGAATCTTCAATTCTGCAGCCTGAAACCGAACCCATATCCTGGGTACCCAGGTCACTTGTAATCGCGGCTCCAAATTTTTCTTCAGCTTCTTCAGCCACTTGCGGCGGCAGATATCCGCCGGCAGAACGGATAAACCTGAGTGAGCTCAAATCGTATTTTGACGTATCACATTCAAGCATCCGGATCAGGTGTGTCGGGACCACGCCGATGGCGGTGGCTTTTTCTTTTTCAATCAAAGCCAGCGCGGCTTCCGGATCGAATTCCTCAAGCATTATAGTTTTGGCACCTGCCAGGGGAGCGGCAAAATATGTCAGTGTCCCCGCGGCCCCGCCCGCATGAGGGGCTATCGCCATGGTAATATCATCCTTATTGAGGTTCCATATATCAAAACGGCCTTTGGATGTGCAGACCCTGGGCGCGGTAGGCCATTCCACAAGTTTTGGTATTCCGGTTGTTCCGGACGTGGTTGTCAAAAGCGCGATATCGCCTGTGGCGCTTAAGCGTCTATCTTCAAGTATTTTTTCATCCACAGGCCGCGACGCCCTTGTATTTACCATTGTCGGGAGTGACTGTGTGCCTTCCGGCGCACCGTCCGGAACCTGATCGTCAAATAATAAAAAGTATTTCAAATGGGAAAACCGTTTTTGGAGATCCGCGTACATTTCCAGGTAATTGAATTTGCGATAGATATGGGGAATCACCACGGCCGTGGCCTCGGTTTTCTCCAGCATATACTCAAGTTCTTTCTGGCGAAGGTAAGGATATACAGTCAGGGAAATACATCCGGCTCTTTCACACGCGATTCTGGATAAAAATCCGTAAACACTGTTTGGGGACTGGATAATGATTCTTGCGTCTTTGGGTATTCCCATTTCAACAAATGATATGGCCATGGCATCCACACGTTTTTTTGCTTCCGCCCAGGTCAGCCTGTATTTAGAATCGACAAGTGCCTCCCGGTCCCCAATTTCACGGGCATTTCGGTCCCAGAAGTCGTAAAACAGTTCCTGGGTCCAGAACTTATCGTTTAAGAATTCATTGATCATATTATCTGTGTAGCGAATCGGTTTCACTTGGACCTCCTGTAAAAAGCAGTAATATATTGCCTGCGGCTGTATTTGTTATCCGGCTGCCGCTTATGATGATAAACGATAATTTACAGCCCCAATTCGGCCCATCTGCTTTTGACCCTTTCCACTACTTCAGGATCAAGTTCGATCGGTATGGGTTTGTCCTTCCATTCATAGGGAATTGTGGCATCTAATAGAAGCCGGCCCGTTATTTCTCTTGCATTGATCGGCAGGGAGGGATCCAAAGGTGTGGACCTTCCGCGTTTAATCACCTGTGACCGGTTCGGCTGGAACCTGAAACTCAAAGCGTACATGACTCTGGGGATGTCCCAGGGGTCAATGTCTTCATCCACCACAATCACGGTTTTGAGTCCGTATGCTCCCATTTCAGTTGAGATCGCGGCTGTGAGTACCTGATCCACATGACCCGGATACATCTGTTTCATGGATATGATGGCGAGAAATCTGCCTGAGCCTTCAGGCGGGCAGTAGACTGACTTAAGGCCCGGTATTTTCATGGCCAGCAGCTGCTGCCACAGGGTGGCGCCATAGGAAAGGGCCATTGTCATATGGGTATCTGTTACGGCACGTCCGACTGTGGTTCCCCACATAATGGGATTGTTACGAAATGTCACACATTTTACATCAATATAATTTCTGGGGTCTGTTCCTACACCGGAGTAGTAGCCGGTATATTCGCCGAAGGGTCCTTCTTCATGGAATTTTTCAGCATCGACTTCACCTTCAACAACAATTTCAGCTGTGGCCGGTATCGGTAAATCAACAGTTTCTCCTTTTATCACTTCGATCGGTTCGCCGCGAATGGCCCCGGCCACGTCATACTCTGATTCAAACGCGGAAAGACGTGATGCACCGAGAATGAATAGGAGAGGATCACATCCCACAATTGAAGCAACCGGCATGGGTTTACCCATCGCCTGATATTTTTTTAACATGATATCGGCATGTTTACCTTTTATAAACTGGGTCCCGAGCCTGTTTTTACCCAGGAGCTGGCTTCGATATGTACCCAGGTTCACCCAGCCGGTATCCGGGTCCTTGCTGATAATAAAATGGGCGGTTCCAAAATAGCGGCCGCCGTCAAGCGGATAAAATTTAGGGACCGGAAAACGGAAAAGATCCACATCTTCTCCCATCATGATATTTTCCTTACAGGGTGCCTGATCCACAAATTTGGGTGGTATTTTAGTTTCGCCTTTTTCGGCCCATGCCTGATAGAGATCAGTAAGGCTTGAGTTTTTAGGCTGATTCATGATTAACGCCAGACGTTCTACAGTGGTGCAGACACTGGTGATGACCGGTGTATCATAGTCCTTTACATTTTCAAACAGCAGGGCAGGGCCGCTTTTTTCTTCATTAAGCTTAGCGATATGAGACAGTTCAAGGTTCCAGTCAACTTCCGCGGTGATTCTTTTCACCAGACCCCGTTCTTCACCCATTGCAATAAAATCTCTCATGTCTTTCATAAGCTTTTCTACCTCCTTTAATACTTTAAAAACGTTATTATCTTTGACGGTTTCGTAAAAAGTCCAACTTCTGCGTTGTGCTGCATTTCGCAATCATTCAACTCCCCTGTTAAATAAAAAGACAAATTTAACAGGGCGGGTCC
>JAUVGT010000236.1 GCA_030593645.1 Deltaproteobacteria bacterium | reverse complement strand
TGGAGCTTATAGCGACTCCGGCTTGTCCGCCATAGCTTTAGCGACGGCGGGAACTGTCCGCATAGCTTTAGCGGCGACGGAACTTTAGTGCACTTTAGCTCACTTTAGTCACTTTGATTTATTTCTTATGGCAGAGCCATTAATCTCTGACCTGGCCCAAAGGACCAGGTTTTATTTGATAAAATAAATATAACGGCCCTGAGTGCCCTGTATCGGGCATATCGGGAAGAGAGTGTTGAATTGAAAGTTGATGTTATCGGAATTAATCAGGGTGCAAATCGTAAAAATACATCATCATATCAGATCTTGTGACGATACCGATAATGTTTCCGTTTTCAATAACCGGTAACCGGCCGATATCATTTTTTACCATAATCTCAGCCGCTTGCATGGGACTTTTACCCGGTGCGATGGTCATCACTTCTCTTTTCATAAAAGCCTTTACCGGAGCGTTTAACTGGGATTCTTTTTTAATTTTTTTAAAATCTCTTTTTGAAATGATCCCAACCATTTGATTATTTTCAACAACCGGTAGTCCTGAATATCCCCGGGTTCTTAATAGTTCATACACTTCCTTCATTAGAACATCCGATTTTAACGTGTAAACCGGGAAAGACATCAGATCACTGATTTGTACTGAAGCCTGCTGATTTCCTTTGATAAGTTCAAGAATCCACGCTTTTATCGCGTCCGGATTCACCTTATTCAATAGAGCTGATCCCGCGGAGGGGTGTCCGCCTCCGCCCATACTTCGCATGATGGCTCCCACATCAAATTCATCCAGGCTGCTTCGGCCGATCACCATACATTTTTTACGTTTTTCATTTATAAATATTCCAAATGCCGCATCGATATTTAATATATCCCTGTACATGCCGACAACCACGGCCAGTCGGTTAATATGCCGTTCGATATATTGAACGTTCAGGCTCAGATCATATCCATTGATTTCAATTCGCTTTGCGTTTTGAAGCATCCTGAAAAGGATATTCTTTTGTTTTTCACCATAAGCCGGACGTAAAAATTTAGAAATCACGGTCAAATCTGCTTTATTTTCAAGCAGGTATCCTGCCGCGTGAGCGTCTTCAGAAGTCGTTGACTGGAAAAGCAGACTACCGGTATCTTCATAAAGTCCGAGCATGAATAATGTGGCCTGAATCGGTGTGATCGGTTTTCGCTGTTTCTTTAATTCACGGATTAGGAGTGTTACAGCGGCTCCGGTTTCTTCCACGCATTCCCATGTTGATTTTATATCACCTTCATTCATGTGATGATCCCATAAAATAATGTTCAGTCCCTTCCGTTCTTTCAAGCATTCCATTTTATCAAGACGGCTCCATCGATTAACGTCAACAATGATCAGGCTTTCAATATCATCATGTTTGATCTGATCCACATGTCTGGTTTCAAAAAGATCTTTATGTATCGATAAAAATGCCTTTACATTCGGATTGATGTTTTTGGGGAGAATTGGAACAGCATCCGGATAAACAATCGATGCGGCCATCATGGATGCCAGCCCGTCGAAATCCGTGTGTGTATGGGTGGTAATAATTTGCATCATTGATCTTTATTTAAAGTTTAAAATAGTATAGTCTCGAGCAAAGTCTTCACTATCATATCAATTGTATTAATTTCAACCACCATCTTCCAATAACAAAGGAGTTATGAATGAAAGAAATACGAAAAACGGCAAAAAAACGCATGGAAGGTTTCTGCAGGGTCTGCCAGGTTTGCGATGGCAGGGCCTGCGCAGGAGAAGTCCCTGGAATGGGTGGTGTTGGAACAGGTTCTTCATTTAAAGCAAATATCGAAGCGCTTTCAACGATTCGATTCAATATGAAAGTCATTCACAATATTGTTGAACCGGATACCCGTGTAAATATTCTTGGAGAAAAACTCGATCTTCCTGTTTTTGCCGCTCCAATCGGCGGTGTCAGCTTCAATATGGGAGGGAAAATCTCAGAGGAAGATTATATTAACTCTGTTCTCAAAGGCTGTCATGAAGAGGGTATCATCGGGTGCACCGGTGATGGTGTTGCGGATATCATTCACCAGGCAGGTTTTGCTGCAATAAAGTCGGTAAATGGGAGGGGAATTCCGTTTATCAAACCCTGGGAAGAGACTGAATTATGCCATAAACTTGAAGCCGCGGCTGATACAGGCGCATCCATTGTTGGTATGGACATTGACGCGGCAGGACTCGTAACATTAAGGCTCATGGGACGTCCTGTAACTCCAAAACCACCTGAAAAATTAGAACAGATCATAAAAAAAACAAAAATGAAATTCATTCTGAAAGGAATAATGACCGCAGACGATGCAAAACGTGCCGTTGATGTGGGAGCGTCCGGTATCGTGGTTTCAAACCACGGCGGCCGCGTACTTGACCATACCCCTGGAGTTGCTCAAGTATTGCCGAATATTGCACAGGCCGTTAAAGGTAAAATTACCATCCTTTGCGATGGGGGAGTCAGGTCTGGAGGAGATGTATTAAAGATGCTTGCTCTTGGGGCGGACGCTGTTATGATTGGTCGGCCGTTTTCTATTGCCGCTGTCGGAGGTTTAAAATCAGGAGTAAAAAAATACATCAGTCAAATCAAATCTCAACTTATTGAAACAATGATTTTAACCGGGTGCGGAACCATATCGTCTGTGGATAAATCCATTTTATTTGAACCATAAATTTCTTTTGCGGTGAATGATTTATTTTCTCTTAACATTTTTTACCGTTACAAAAAAATGACAGTGTTCCGTTATGTTTCAATTCACGGCACACTGTCTAATGTTTACGGCATGTATTTGCATTTATGACTATTTTACAGATACAACCGGGCAGTTCGCCTTTAATATGACATATTGCGCGGTTGATCCCATAAGAAGTTTTCCTACTTTAGATCTTCTTTTAACACCCACCACTATTTCATCAATACTGTTTTCATTTGCGAATTCGATAAGATCTTCCCCGGCAGAAAGCCCGCGAATTAATAAATGTGTTTCACATTGGATATTATCTTTTTCATAGAATTCTTTTGCATATTCTAAATCCTTAGTGGCCTGATCGATATCTTTCTGCTCGTTTTCAGTACCTTTAACCATCGACATGACGACAGATACATTTCCATTAAAAGATATTGCGTGCTTTTTCGCTATTGCCAGAGCTTCCTTCCCAGAATTAGAACCATCAAATCCAACTAATATTTTCATTTATCTCTCCTTTAACGTTTCTTTCGTGTTGATATTTGTTCATTTGAAAAATTGATACAGATAGAAATGTTTTAAAGTCTACGATCCACTCACACGGCGACCTTATTCTTACTTTTAACTTTAACAGCCTCAATTTTATCAATAATCATTATAGCGGATTGAGAACCCAAATCGAATGCTTTTTCGGCATACTCTTTTGCATTCTCTAAATCATTAATATCAAAATAGAGGTTGGCTAAATTCAGGAAACTGGGTGGCGCAGTCGGTAATAGTTTTGTAACCATTTTAAAATACTCGATCGCCATATTATATTCTCTTTTTTCAGAAGACTCCAATCCAAGCGCAAAGTATTCATTGACAGATAAGTCTTTTGGGATAGTCAATTCTTTACCTTCACCTTCACTTTCACTTTTACTCTTACCCGGTTTCTCAGTTTTTGCTTTACCAGCCTGTGCTTTCGGTTTACTTTTTTCAATAGGCTCGGGTTTGGTTTTCCTGTTCTTTGTTTTAGTTTCAGCATTAACTTCAGGTGCTTTTGGTTTGGATTTTTTTGCCTTGGGTGTTTTTACTTCACGTTTTTTATCTTCTTCTTTGCCTTCTTCAACTTCAATACCAGCGACTTCCTGGTTGATATCAAGATCATATTCAATGGGTGTCTTTTCCTTCTTTACTTTTAATTTTTTGATTTTTGGTTTCTTTTTGATAACTTTTTTCCTGTTTAGAGTCTTATCTATCTTTGCGATAATTTGATTCGCATTTTTTGAACCTAAATCCAATGCCTTAGTCGCAAATTTTTCTGCTTTCTCATACTCTTTTTTTCGAAACATCGTTACCGCGAGATTAAAATAACCTCGGGCTGAATCCGGTTTTAACTCAATAACTTTTTTAAAGCATTTTATTGCCTTATCAATGTTTTTATCTTCTGACGCCCTCAAACCAATTGCCAATATTTTATCAACCTTCTCTATTAGTTCATCTTTTTTAATGGATTCGATAATATTTTCTTCTTTTGCTTCTTTTTCTCCCACATCTTTTTTTGTTTCAAAGCTTTTTTTATACTTTTGTATTTCCTCATTAGTAAAAGTTGCGATACCGTCAAAGTCTTCATCGCCCCAGATAAACACTTCTTCGGTGGCCATCTCACCTGCTTCCGGGTCATAACCTCCGTCTATATGTTTATCAATTTTCTTATTAATTTTACTGATTATTTGTTCCGCTGATTTGTCACCGAGTTCCAATGCTTTTTTTGCATGAAGTATCGCTGTTTCATATTCTTTCATACGATAGTATAATACCGCAAGATTAATATAACTGGTTGCGGCTTTTGGTGATAAATGAATAACCTTTGTAAAATATCTTATCGCGTTTTCATATTTCTTTTCACCTGATGCTGTAATAGCGCGTAAGAAATATTTTTTAGCGGCTTCTTTATTTCCACGCTTTTTATCTGATGGAGTTACTTTTGGCTGTTTCTCTTCTATAGAACCTTTAGTCTTTTCAGCCGCAGCATCAGGAATCTTTTCTACTTTTTTGTTTTCAGGCTTTACAGGCTCTTCCTGTTTAGGAGGGGTTACTTTTCTTATTTCTAATTCACTATCAGGCTCTTTATCCTCATCCTCACCGGTATCATCCTTTTTAGTTTTTTTAGCTGGAGCCTTATCCTCTTCATTTGTTTTTACGTGATCTTCCGGTTTTGTTTTTATATTCGTTTCTTTCTGTTTTGTTTCAATTTCCTCCAGTATTAATTCTGCGGTTTTTGCGCCTAAGTCAATTGCTCTTTTCGCGTACTTTTTAGCTGATTCATAATTATTTAAATGCAGGTGCAGGTTTGCCAGGTTAAAATAACTTGGCGATGCGTTTGGGAGGAGAATGGTCACCTGCATGAAATATTCTATTGCTTTTCTAAAATCCTGCTGGTCAGAAGCTTCAAGCCCCATGGCAAAATATTCATCCACTGTGTAAGTTTCTTTTGGCGTTTCTTTCCCGGATTGTTCAACCTCTTGATCTTGAGATTTTTCTTTCGCCGTGTCTATTTCATCTTTACTTAACGTATCAAAATCTGTTTCCTTTTCAATCTCACCCTTATCTATTTTTTCCGCATCTGAAATATCACCTGATTCTTTTGGGTCCTTTTCCTGACTAATATCAGTTTTTTCCATGCTGGATATTTCTTCATATTCTTCGATACTTAAAACTGATATTTCTTCTTCGGAGGTTACCGGTAATTTACCGTCTGAATTTATTTTCTCATCGATAATAGAAAGAACACGCTGAGCTGGTTTAGCACCAAGTTTTAAGGCCTGCTGTCCATTTTTCCTGGCGGTATCATAATCATTGATACGGGAATATAATATCGCAAGGTTCAAATAGTTTAATGGAGATTTCGGATAAAATTCTAAAGATTTTGAAAAATATTCAATCGCTTTTAAGTATTCCTTGTGTTCTGACGCGATTAAACCAATAGAAAAATACTCTTTCCCCGCGTCACCTTTTGATTGTAATTCTTCATTGTTTTTTACTTCATCTGAAGGTTCTTCAACGATACCCGATTTTCGTTTATTTTTTTCAATTTCTAGTTTTGCTTTAGCTTTATCAAGAATTACCTTGGCTGTTTTCGCACCCAAATCATAAGCTTTCTGCGCATACAGATTGGCATTTTCATATTCTTTTAAACGATAATACAGCACTGAAAGATTAAAATAACTTGGAGGTGAATCGGGCAATAATTCAATGACTTTCAGATAATTTTTTATGGCATTTGAATATTCTTTATTCTCAGATGCCCGCATTGCGTCAGCAAAGTATTGATCCGACAATTGGTCTTCCGAAGATTTGTCATCTTGTTTAGGTTCATCCTCGTCCAATTCGGTTTCTTGTTCCGCTATAAAAGCGTGGTTTTGAACATTTTCCTGTTCAGTATGTTCTATTTCCGCCGTTTCTTCAGTTTTGAAATCTTCTTTATCTTGATCGAATTCGGTTTCAATTTTTTCATTATCATCTAAAACATCATCGTATTCTTCAATCTCCGTAATTGTTTCAACGTCTTCCTCATCCACAGAATATTCCTGATCGCTATCGGCAACATCAATTTCCTGACTATCCTCAATTACATTTTCGTGTTCCTTTTCATCCATAACTAATGAATCTTCAACTGTGATATCCGCATCTGAAGAATCTTCTTTTTCTTTCAGGGTAAGTTCGGCGTCTGAAGGAACATCCGCCTGTATATCGTTTTCATCGATACTTATTTCATTTGTTTCATTATATGATTTTTGGTTATCCTTTGTAGGTGTTGAATCTAACTCTGTTGGTGAAATATTTTTTACAGTAACCGCTTGTGGAATAATAATTTCCATTTTATTTGACTCTGGCGGTGCCAGAAGAGCCAGCTGGTTTTCCAGTGCTTTTATTCGCTTAAAATCCTCCTGTTCGCGCAGCAATGCCATTTTTTCTCTTTTTTGATATAGTTCAAGCTGATCATATAAACTCTTCTGATCTGATTTAAGATCACTGATATATTTGGATAATTGCTCATTATCAGTTTTAATGGATTGAATTTGTTCCTGAAATGAATTAATGAATGACTCATTATAACGTCCCAGTTGTCTTTCTATTATATCTTCAAATTCTACACGGCCCGGTCCGGCAGTATTGTTTTCAAAACTGTTGTTTTTTTCAGATAAAAATTGATTTTGGAGCAATTTAATAAAAGATTCATTGTATTGAGATAACTGCTTCCCGATAATATTTTCCAGATCTTCTTTTGGTAAATCAATGGATCCTGGAATGTTATTGACATTCGTGATCGATTCGATCTCCTCCTGGATTGATTTAATAAATTTTTCTCCATACCCCGACAGCTGCTTTTCGATTGCCCTTTCTATTTCATTCTGATTTATTTTAACGGATTCTGGAGCGGAGTCGGATTCATCAGCATAATGTTCTTCATGGGTACTCTCCCGTCCAATTTCCTGATCGGAGAGTTCTAAAATATAGTTGTTGAAATTCTCTCGATTCCAGTCATATATTTCTTCGGATTCGACGGTTTTAAAAAACCATTTATTAATATTTACAAAATCAGTAATATATCGTAAAATGTCATCCATAATACCGTAGGTCGTATGTTGACTTCTTATGATAACTGAAACTGAATAATTTCCATTCTCGTCAGGACTCTGCGCAGCCTCAATATCAACGACATCATATTTTCCTTTTTCTAAAAATCGCCCCAATTTAATTGCAGGCCCGGCTTGAAGCACCGTGAATACGAAGATAACATTGCTATCCCGATCATCCGATTCCCTTTCAAGCAAACCGACGAGTAAAGTATCAACCACCAGACCTTCTAAATCACTAATCATTAGATCTTCTTGCAATCTTATTTTCATTATTCAGGTTCCTGGCTTTGGGGGCCAACTATTTGGTGTTATATGATCTGAGTCTAACTGGATTTATTTGTAATCACAGTTGACGGTTTCGTAAAAAGTCCAACTTCTGCGTTGTGCTGCATTTCGCAATCATTCAACGTACTATAAGTACGCTTCATGATTACGAAATTTGCACGCCTTGAATTTGAACTTTTTACGAAACCGTCTCATTCGGACTTT
>JAUVGT010000292.1 GCA_030593645.1 Deltaproteobacteria bacterium | reverse complement strand
GGCCATCAAGAAACGTTGATCCATTTTCAGGACTTCACCGTATGTTAAATACGCTTTCACCCCTGAAAATGGCCCAACGTCCCTTGCTGACCTAATCTAAAACGTTTTGAACTCAAATTTTATGCAACGTTAGGGTTTATTCAATTTATCATCGAACCGTTTTTTCTTTTTCCCGGCGGTCTGTTATGGCATTGGCTTTAATACCGAAAAACATATACGCCATTGCGATTAAAATCCCAATAAAGGTCCACAGGGATGTCGCCAAACCGGAGAGTCTGAAAAAAACGTCTAATATGAGAACGGGGGTGATGGACATTATGGCGATACTGATTAATGAGTGAAATTCCAGTTTCACATTCAATATATTTGAAAACATGCGTCCGATTACAGTATAAACCAGGACCTGAAGAATACGCCAAACATAAGACATGAGTAATATCAGGGGAAATGCAAAAACAGGCAGCCAGGTTTCCATGATATATAGCTTGTCATAAAGAAATTTATGATCGATTATGTGGTTGCCGATATCCGCGAGTCTGAATACTCTTTTCTGATTTTCGCTTTCCCTGGCAATTAATTCTGTTTCGGTCAGTAATATATATGCCCCGGAGCTATTGATCGATTGTGTTTTACCTGAAGTGTCAATAATGATGATTTTCTGTCCGGTTCCGGGATCTCTTATAATATAAGGTGTATCTTCATTTATTGATGCTTTACCGTTGTTTATGGTAATAACAGGCATCTGGTCTATGATTGCAGGCGCGGACTGTTTGATGAAATTTGAGAAGATGGTATGAGCCTGAAGAGCCATAAACAGGGACGTCAGTGATAGTATAAAAAGCAGGTATAGAAAAGAGAAACCTTTCCAATTTCGGCAAACATCCCGATAAAATATTTTCGAATAAAAGGACATGAACAACGGATGAAATATTGAAAAATTTCTATTCCTTGTCTCAGCGCTGTGCTGACCCGAACCAGGAGAAGCTGTTTGGGTATCGTTGTAGCCCGTTTTCTCAGCCTGAATCGGTATGGGGGGTGGTTCCTCTTTGGGTGATTCAACCGCTTCGATGTGGCATATCGCCCCGGTTTGCTCAAACGTTTCTTTATCTTTAAGAGCGGTATGATAATCGATGCTTTCTTTTAAAGTGATTGATTTGTTTTGAAAAAGGCCCTCTATTTTATCAACATCAACATTGTACAGAATGGCAATTTTATTCTTTACTTCTTTGAGAGTTTGGCTTTTCGTTATTTCACCTTTAAATACTACATTATACATATCTGGTTATACCCGCCTTCCTTTTTTTATTTAAGATGCGCCATCTTATCATAGTCTGTGAAAAACGCAATTATAAATCAATCAACTATTTGCTGGAAATCAAAGGAATGAAAACGCCTGTATTGTTTTAAAGGCGTAGTATGAATAGAATGGAAACCATTTTTAATTCGGTTCTAATCCGGTTCTAATCCTGATCCTCAAATTTTAATATAAATTCGGTGCCCTGGTTCTTTCCATTACTTTCAACAGAAATCGCCCCGCCCATTTCCGTCATATAGTTGGCACAGCTGTGAAGGCCGAATCCATGTCCGTTTTTTTTGGTTGTAAAACCATGGGTAAATATTTCTGTTTTATTGCCATCGGGTATTCCAATTCCATTATCACAAACTTTTATTAAATACGCTGATTTGAGCGATGAGTTTTTTTCAACGGATATTTTAATGGTTCTTTCAGGTTTGTTTGATTTTATGACAGCATCCTTGGCATTTTGGATCAGGTTAATCAGTATGTGGAGCAGTTTTGCTTTTTGTATTTTCAGTTTCGGGGTGACCTGAAAATCTCTGATCAATGTAATATTATGTTTTTCAATGACACTCCTCTGCATAACGATCGCGCTTTCTATAATTTCGACTACATCCATTTTTTCAGTCAGGCCAACCGCACCGGCATAACTTTGCTGGGCCACGATCACTTCCATAATAGCTTCAATTTTGTTTTTTAGGCGATCGGTATGCTCTTTCATCGTTTCATTTTCCTGAAATAACCTTTCGCCCACTTCCAGGTAATATTCAAGCAGAAGGTTCCCCTTTGGATTTTTTAAAAAAAAGTTCTCGAGGTTATCGATATTTTGACTTAATAGATTGTTTGCCTCTCGTAAATCGTTAACTGACGAAGCATAAATTGTTTCCTGAAGAATCTGGTTGGATATATTGACACTGTTTAAAATATTTCCAATATTGTGGAGTGAGTTGGTGGCCATTTCAGCCATACCGGCACGATGGGCCTTCTCAATTAATTCTTTTTGGGCGGTTTTTAATTCCGCTGCTTTTTCTTCCACCAATTCTTCGAGTCGGGTCCTGTGTTTTTTGAGTTCTTCCTCTGCGCGTTTTCTTTCGGTGATATCCCTTGCGATACTCAAGAATGCTTTTTTTCCCTCAAACTCCATTATTGCGGAATTGACTTCTACTACAATTGTGGAACCGTCTTTTTTATTATGGGTATATTCAAAAGCGTCTTTTTTATCAAAGTCAATCTGGTTTTTTCTTTTCTGAATATTTGATTTTGCTTTTTCAATTTCTGAATCACTGTGGAGTTGAAATACTGTTTTTAAAAGAAGCTCTTCGCGCGACCAGCCGTACTTATCAATTGTGGCCTGGTTACATCCCAAAAATGCATATGTGTCATAATCAAAAATGAAAATCGGATCTGCAATATTTCTAAAAAGCTTTCTGTACTTTTCTTCGGATTTTTTAAGGTTGTTTTCAGCCTTTTTTCTTGTTTGAATTTCCAGATTTAAATCTTGGATTTTTTCACGAATCGCGTCTCTCATGTTTGAGAAACTTTTCGCGAGTATCCCGATTTCATCTTTCCTGAGGGTATCGTCCAGGATCTGATCGAGGTCCCCCCGCGCGATAATTTGACTTACTTTGGTTAAGTTTTTTACAGGCTTTAATATACTGATATTTAGAAAAATCCCCAGTGTTATAACGATCACTGCCAAAATTATGGTTGATTGAAGAATAAAGTAGAATATATCCTTTTTGATCTGCTCTTTGACATATTTGTCTGTCAGGTATACATTTACTCTCCCGAGATTTATAGTATTGTTTTTCAGTATATAGAATTGCTTTGAATATAATGCGGGGTTAGCCTTAAGAAATGTTTTCAATGCAGAGGGGGGCGTGTCATTTATTCCTCGTATTTTGACAGCCGCAAGTAGATTTTTAGATAATTCTGTTCCGGAATCATAGACAACAATTGCGACTACGTTTTTATTATTGAATTCAGATGATATATAATCTTTTATTACGTTGTAGTCGAGAGACCATAGCGGTTCGATTAAAGATTTTGAAAGCCTTTCAGAAACGTCTTCAAGCATTTCATGCAGTTCGTTCTCCAAATTTCTTTTCGTTTGTGTGGTTTCGAATATACCGATTACAAGAAAAACAAGGGCTATGGTAACAATGATGATTCCATTAATTTTTTGGGATAGGTTCATATCAACCATCACCACTTTTATTCATTTTTGTTTTCATCAAGCACTCTTCGAAGAGTAATCGATAAGTCCCTCATGGATAACGGTTTTTTAAGAAAATCTTTAATTCCTATATTGGATGCTTTTTCCGGGGTGATTCTTTCACTGTAACCTGAACAGAGTATTATAGGAATATCCGGGCGGATTTTGATCAGTTCTTTCGCTAATTTGTCACCGGTCATGTTTGGCATGGTAAGATCTGTGATCACACAATCAATTTCGTTGAACCGGGTTTTGAATAATTCGAGAGCCTCAACGCTGCTGGTCCTGGCAATCGTTTTATAACCGATATGTTCCAGCATCTGTTTACTGATATCCGTTAAGTATGCCTCATCATCGATAAATAGAATGCATTCATTACCGACGGGGTAGGTGTCATTTGGCTCATCTCCTTTTGTTCCCGTTTCTTCCACAATTTGCGGAAAATAGATATGAATTGAAGTGCCTTGATTGGATTTACTTTCAACCGAAATGGAACCGCCATGGCTCTTCACAATACCATGAACAACCGCGAGTCCCAGTCCGGTTCCTTCTCCTTTTTCTTTTGTTGAAAAATATGGATCAAAAATTTTATCCAGAATTTCTTCATCAATACCAGTGCCTGTGTCACTAACCGTTAATTTTAAATATGGACCGGGTTCAAGTTCTGAAAAAACGGATGCCTGGGCACTATCAAGCTCAACCGCGGATAGGTTAATCGATAGAGTCCCGCCCTTATCTTTCATGGCATGATGGGCATTTGTGCAAAGATTCATCAGGATCTGGTGAATCTGAGAGGAATCCGCTTCCACTGTATCACGATTTCTTTCAAGCTCGCTATGTATTTTAATCGTTGACGGCAATGACGGTCTCAGGAGTTTGAGTGCTTCATTGATAATGATACTGATTTTTACCGGTTGTTTTTCATGCTCCTGCTCACGGCTGAAAGATAGGATTTGGTTGATCAGGTCTTTAGCACGCTGACTGGCTTTCAGTACCTTGTTCAGGCAGTTTGTGGTTTCACTGTCTTTTTTTACTTTGAGTCCGGCAATCTGCGTGTAGCCGATAATGGCCGATAAGATATTGTTAAAATCATGGGCGATTCCTCCTGCCAGAGTTCCAATGGATTCCAGTTTTTGTGACCGGCGAAGCTGGTCTTCAAGCTGGTCTTCGCGAGAGATATCGCGAATAATGGAAACAATATTCAAAATACTGCCGGATGCATCTCGTACCGGAGATATCGTGACAATGGCTGTAAAGGGCATGTTGTGCTTTTTATTAAAGGAAAGTTTACCGGACCACGTATTTCCGGTTTCGATGACTTTTTTTGACTCATTCAGAAAAGTATTGCCCTGTTCACCCCCAAGTATGCCAACGTTCCGACCGATGGTTTCATTTTTTAAATAGCCGGTAATATTTTCGAAAGCAGGGTTTACGTAATCAATGATTCCATTTTGGTTGGTAATAATAAATGCCTCTGTAGCCTGCTCAATAGCGGTACCCAGGCGCACCCTTTCTTCATCCGCTTTTTTACGTTCAATCGCGACTGCAATCTGTTCAGAAACGGAACCCAGTATATTAAGATCATTTTCAGTAAACTGATGGGGGTTATTATAGCTGTAAACTGCCATTACTCCAATCACATTGTTACTGATAATCAGCGGAACTCCAAGCCAGATTTCAGGTCTTGTGCCGAGGATTCTTTTTTCGGTTTCTAATTTTACAAGCTTTTCCCGGTTTAGAAAAACAGGTTTTTTTTCTAGAATAACATTGCCAATGAGGGAGTTGGTTTTTGTAAATGAAGGGATGTAGTCATCAAAAGCATCAATTTCATCGACGATATGGCTAAGTGTAATTGACTCTCTTCCTTCATCATAAAGGGCGATGTAAAAATTGGTTACATCAATGATCACGCCCAGTGCATTGTGGATCGATTGATAGAGTTCGTTCAGGTTTGATGTGGTTATTATCGCGTTGGAGATGCGGAAAAGGGTTTGATTGATTTTTTCGGCTTTTTCGCGGTGATCAATTTGCTGCTGAAGTTCCGTGTTAAAATCTTTCGTGGATTTTTCAGTCTTTTGGTATGATTTGGATTTGCAGCGAATATACATAATGATGATGAGAATCAGTATGATGGTGTATATGGTAACCGCCCACCATGTTCTCCAGTATGGAACAGGATAGATCTGATCTGCTCCGGTATCATTAATCCTGCTGGTATTTAAAGAAATGGATTGGTGACTAAAACCTTTCGTAAATTCCGTTTCCCTTGAGTTAAAATAATTCCGGTAGACTGATGGATTGACACTATTTTCGAAACTCAGGCTTTCCAAGCCTGCAGCCACACCCTGGGTTTGGATAAATGGTAGAAAAAATGTTATCAGAAACAGGGCCGTAAAGAGCAATCTGTTCAGACAATAGTAATGATGTGATATTTTCATTTTAATAATAAATAATTATTTGTAGAAATTTTAATCGATTATTTGTTTCATCTAATATCATTACGGGTTTTGTTAAAAAAAATCAATCAAAAGGAAAAAAAACGACCGATCACTGGAAGGGGCAAAATTTCCGAATGAATTGAATGGTTCGAAAATGCCTTGACAAGAGTACAATCCTTTCCTGATAACCCATTTATATGAGAGGGAATCATGAATAAATTATTAATGACTTTGACTATTATTTTTCAGTAATGTCCGGTTAGGTTTTTGCATGTATTA
>JAUVGT010000077.1 GCA_030593645.1 Deltaproteobacteria bacterium | reverse complement strand
CTTTGATTTTGGCAAACGCGGCTGCCACTGTAGACACATTTGTACAAACAACCACGTTTTCCGGTCCCAGTTTTTTTAATAATACGTTTCCGATCCCAAAAAACAGTGGGTCACCTGATGCCAAAACCACAACGGAATTTTCCTTCATTGTCCGTTTTATGTACGCGGTAATCCCTTTAATATCTTTTGTAATTTCTTTTTTCTTTGCAGGTAAACTCGAAAAAAAATCAAGATGGCGTTTGCCGCCGACAAGAACATCCGCATTATGAATCAACGATTTATGCTTTTCAGTCAGATCCTCTGATGTGAGACCCATACCGATGATAAATACTGGTTTCATTATTAGTTTACCTTATTTTATCTTTCTGAATTAAACACGATTTTTCCATTAAAATCAAAAATGATTCCCTGAATAATCGGTTTTGCGGCATATTTTTTACCAGAATCGATCATTTTTTTCCCAACTACGGATATGAGTACAGGGTAATCCTTAATAATAAGTTCAAACGCGTGCCTTGCTGTGTTTGCAGTACTTATCTTTTTAGAAAAGTTTTTGTCCCCTGTTTCAGCCAGAGCCCATTTTCCAAGCACGGATAATGACACGTTCGATTTTGCGGCATGTGTGTGTGGGTTACCCTGCGCCATTTTTAATGCTTTTCCAAAAAATACACCCATCGTTATTTTTTCAAAACCAAAATCCAATGCGGTTTCCAGGGACATCCTGAAATAATCACCGATCTGGATAAATATCTCTTCCGGATATTTTTTATAAACATTCTGTATATGTCTTTCACTTCTCCGTCCTGTGGTCAGTATAACCTGTTTGTTTCCCAGTGCCCGTGCGACTGACATCGCAGATGTGATTGTCGCGGTATAAGCCTCGTGTGACATGGGTTTTACAATCCCGGTGGTGCCGAGTATCGAAATCCCTCCAATAATACCCAGGCGGGCATTTAGAGTCTTTTCAGCGATGGCTTTTCCATCCGGTACAAATAGTTCCACTTCCACAACCTTATTTTCTTTGTTTTGATTTAATACGTCATTTACAGAATATCTGATCATTTCTCTCGGTCCTGGATTGATCGCGGCCTGACCCGGTTCGATTTCAAGTCCCGGTTTGGTAACCACCCCCACACCAATACCACCCTTAATAATCAGGTGCGAGCTGTCTTTTTGTTTTTTTCCCAACATAGAAACCCTGGCTCCGATTTCTGCCTTATGTGTTACATCCGGATCATCGCCCGCATCCTTAATGACTGTGCAGACAGCGCTGTTTTCGCCTTCTTTCTGACATGAATGAAGCGGGATGTTTAAAAAGTCTCCGGTGAGCAGACGTATTTTTACTTTATCAGGGGCCTTTTCCTCAATAATAGTTTTCAGTGCCCCTTTTACCGCGGCGGCGGCGGCAGTTCCTGTGGTGAATCCTGTGCGTAGTTTCCTTTTCAATATTCAGCCATAATGATAATCGCGTTGATCACTGAAGCCGCTACATTTGAACCGCCTTTTCGGCCGATGTTCGTTATATAGGGGATATCAAGTTTCATTAATGCCTGTTTTGATTCAGCGGCATTTACAAAGCCAACAGGTAAACCGATAATCAGTAAGGGTTTCACACTATTCTGCTTCACCAGTTCAACCAGCCGGAGAAGCGCAGTGGGGGCATTTCCAATCACATATATCGCTTCATCGATGATTTTGGCTGTTTGATCCACTGCTGCGCGCGCGCGGGTAATTCCTTTTTCCTTCGATATCCTGATGACTTCAGGGTCATTGATCAGGCATTTGGCATTGCCACCACTCAGGTCATTTTTTCTAATCCCTGAAAGAGCCATATTCGTATCGGTTATAATTGTTTTGCCGTTTTTCACAGCCATAATCCCTTTTTCGACGGCTTCAGGATGGAATCGTACATTCTCCATATATTCAAAATCAGCGGTTGTATGGATCATTCTTCTGACGATCTTCCATTGTTTATCAGTAAACGTGTGACGACCCGCTTCTTTTTCGATTATTTTGAAACTTAATGTTTCAATCTCTCCCGGCTTCATGAGTGTTTCATCCTGTTTTCCTTGTAATTACGGCATTGTCTGATAAAGTGATCAGCCGCTTGCGGGCAGCTTCCGAAATGTATATGGGTATAACTGCCCAGTGTATTGTTAATAAAATAGCCTTCATTTTCATCATCATCTGAATTTCTTGCTTTTGCCGTATACACGGTTTCAATGTTTTCATCCCGATCTGAACATTCGGAATAATGGAATTCATGACCTCTTAATACAGTATTCATTTTTCCGATGATGGTATCTTTTTTCAACCGGATCTCACGGTATCCCAATGACTTTAATTTCGGAAGCATCCGGGTTGTAAATGGAAAACAGCCGGCCATGGGATATCGATTATCTTCAATGTCAGTAATCCCTTGACACAGATACATAAACCCGCCGCATTCAGCATAGATCGGCATTCTCTTCTTACTGAATTCGTTGACCTGTTTTCGCATGGTGACGTTTTCGGTAAGATCTTTGGCATGAAGTTCGGGGTAGCCTCCACCAAAATATAGTCCATCCAGATTATCCGGCAGAAATGCGTCGTTTACCGGTGAAAAATATTCTATTTTCGCACCAAAATGCTCAAACATCTCAATATTATCCGGGTAATAAAAACAGAATGCGTGATCCATTGCCACACCAATTTTTACATCTCTATCTTCAGCTTTGTACGGATTTT
The DNA here is from genome assembly GCA_030593645.1 of Deltaproteobacteria bacterium. GTDB lineage: Bacteria > Desulfobacterota > Desulfobacteria > Desulfobacterales > JAUVGT01 > JAUVGT01. Next base: position 11,141 of record JAUVGT010000077.1, on the reverse strand, counting down.
CCCATAAATTTTGAGAGGATTCTTTTTCTTCAAGTCTGCCAAGCAAATAATCGATATCAATACCGGTCTCAATCAACTCTGCAAACCTTTTTTTTTCTCTATTGGATAATGGATGGTCATGATGAGTGACAAGCCCCAAATGTCTTTCAGGTATCGTGATTTTTTCATCCCGGATGATACCGCCGAGACAAGGCATTTTTACATTGTTTTCCAGCGCGTCCTCGATCGTTTTGAGGTGTTTTGAACTTCCGATATTATTGAAAATAACTCCGACAAAATTAAGAGATTTATCAAAATTTTCATACCCTTGAACCAGGGCGGCGGCGCTTCGTGCCATACTTTTTGCATTCACCACAAGGATAATCGGAAGATCAATCCATTTTGACATCTGGGCAGTAGATCCTGATTCATCACGCCCGCTGTATCCGTCAAAAAGACCCATAACTCCTTCAACAACAGCGATATCTTTGGAACGAGCTGCAGTTGTAAAATTTTGGATATTATATTCCCTTGACAGCATCCAGCCGTCAAGATTTCTACTTTTTGTACCCACAATGCAGGAATGGTGTCCCGGATCGATAAAATCCGGTCCAATTTTAAACGGTGCAACAGAAAAACCGCGTTTGATAAGGGCTGCCAAAATACAAAGTGTTACGGTGGTTTTTCCGCTTCCGCTCTGGGTTCCTGCAATGATGAATCCTTTAATCACAGCCTCCTGTTATAAAACAATTTCATTGGAGTGACTTTTCGAATACTCCTGTTTTAAAGTGATTGTATATATCATCTTACTGCATTCATGCAATAGACAAAGCCAAATCGATGTTAAAAATCTTATGATGAAAAATTGAAAAAGGCTGGAATAATGTAATGTTAGAATATTGGAATGATGGTAACAGGTCGCAAGATGGCGTTACGATTTCTGGAGAGCATCAAAAAAAGGAATTTTGATACCAGTGAGTGTCTTCCACAGAACATATCTCTTATTTCACTAAAAGACAATCTGTGAATGATATTTAAATAATCAGCGACTCAATGTCACAATTATACATTTGAGGGCATACTGTGATAGTCTACTGCTTCGACAACAGAAACGAAGTTTTTACACAACAAACAGTATTTCCTGGGTGTTCCCCGACCGGTCCATAAGAATTTCATTTTATGGACCGAGCCGCATTTGGGACAAATACATTTCACAGCTACTTTATCAGCTTTATGAATTTTAGCCAGGACCATTTCCGGATCTTCTGAATGAAAACTGTTTTTGTTTGTCTGCATTTTTCATTCTCCTTTTGTATACGTATTAAATATTATTATTGTATTACTGATAGAGTGTCAGCAGTAACCATTCAATTTAACACCCATTCCATATAGATAGATTGCCTCATCATCATGAATCTCATCACACCAGATCACCTTTGCGCTATAAACAGCCGGGCATAATTCATAAGGAGATTTTTCAATACCAATATAAATTTTTGAACCGGTATCTGGAGAACAATCTGTTTCGAGATACATTCCGTTTGAACTGTAATTTTGCATTATAGCGCTGCAATACAATCCTGTTTTGTATTCAAGCATAATGGGTATGGATTTACTGGACCGCTTGTCATTTCTTTTTTCTTTCCCGGTTTTCATTCAATTCTCCTGCGAAATGTTTAAATGAAAAAATCTGATCATTCGTTTCTTAATTTATATTTCGGCTTCGACCTTATCCTTATATTTATTTACAAGATCCTGGATCGCTTCACCGAGAAGTTCACCCAGTGATTTGTCTGTATCCACGGCAAGGTGCTTCAAATCTTTAATCTTTTGATCTTCGATTCGTGTTGAAAATGTTTTTTTCTTCCCCATGTAAGATTTCTTACATTATATTTATATATTTATCAAGTATTATATTTATTTTTTTTTATTTTTATTAAGAATACAAGTTCTATGTATGTTGTGATTATATTGCAATAAATAATTAAATATTTAAATGAAAGGTGTGATGGTGCAGAAGTCCTTAAAAACCTTAGGGTTTGCGCGGAAAGAAAAGATCCGAATCCAAAGTGCCAGGCTTTGCATACCCCTGTATGGAAATTGTTTTTAATGTGTTATTTTATGATTTTCGTCTTGAGGAGGTAAAAATGGAGATCTGTATTAAAATCTTAAGGTGAGGCCAAGAAAGGAACCGGATGTTTTTTTTGATTTCATTCCGGTTTTTTCAATATCCAGGTACAATATTCGAAAACCGCCATGAATCTTCAAATTTGGAATGGGATTGAAGGATATGTCAGCCCGACCATCTAGCATGGTTTCACCGTCATATTCGAACCCCATACCTGTTAATTTGAGATTAAAAAGGTTATCAAAAAAACCGAGATTCAAATTTACACCCGGCATAACATTATTAGTATAGTATTCTCTAAATGAATATTTTTCCGGATCCTTTACGTTCAGAAAACCATCTTCAAATTGTATCTTGCCCACAACGTCAAAGGAAATATCAGCAACATCATTTTCCAAATGCATCATATTAAAGCTGTATAAAATATCAAAAAAACTTTCACTATCATTACTGTTTTTCAAATAATCCGCAGGAACCGAGTCTTTATTGATATTTTTTTCTTCCGTATTTCCGTAATAAGAAAGGCTCAGGTTCTGTTTACCCAGTATCGCCACCACTTCGATTACCGGAAAATATTCTGAATCTGAAAAGAAATTATCTGTTTCGATTATTGTACTGAAATACCCGAAATCATCGGATTCAAAATCACCATCGTAGTAAGGAAACAGTTTTTCCAAATCATCAGCTGCGGCAACATTAGCGAGAGCCATCACAACCAATATGATAATATATATAAGTATTGTTTTTTTCATATTTTCATTCTACTGTGGTGTGATTAACACCACTGCAGTTTGCAATTCGGTTTAATCCTGAGTTTAATCATAGGTTTAATTCTGTGTTTATTATAACGCAAAAAACCAGCCAAACACAAACAAATTTATAATATAAATATAACAATTTGTAATCTAACAACTTATTATTAAAATATTGAATAATATCATGTTTAGACACAAGACAAAACTGACATATCTTTTATGAGATTTGCCTAAAGATCATGAAAAATATGGCTCAATCGCCTGAATTTATAAGAATATTTAAAACGACTAAAACGACCTGCGCTTACGACTTATATGTCGTTAAGTTGTTTGTGATTCACATGATTTTTTCATTGAAAATGATCTCAGAGATGATCATAGAGGTGACTAATCGATTATTTCTTTCATTCGTTTTGAATAGACTTGAAGAGAGTGATTTGTTTTTGCAATTTTATAACTTTTCATTCCCATTTCAACGAGTCGATTTTTATCATCGATAATTAATTTAATTTTTTCTTCCAAATCATCACTATTCTTATTTTTAAAGATATATCCATTTATGCCGTGCTGAATGTAACATTTGGTACCGCATGAATCACTTACGATAACAGGTAATTTGTTGATCATTGCCTCCACTGGGAGAGATCCATGTCAGATGCACGCACCCCCCAGATTACATTGTGCAGTACTGGTAGCAACCTTTTGTTCAAATAATGATAAACGTTAACCAGGTCGCCGAAGATTGGCACTGTCTCTTTCGGTGTTCTGGGTTGGCGGTCCTGAATGTTTAGGCTTTTATGTCGTTCCCTGGCGTTTTTTTCACCATCGATCCCACGGCCGAAGTATTCGCGTTTTTGTTTTTTGGGTTGGTCCGGATATGGGTACTGACATATCTGATTATTTCTTTGCCATATATCTTTTTTTGAAATTGATCAGAGTCTTTCTAATTTGTATCTCCGTCATTTCAATGCCATTAATATTTATTCGTTTGAGAAGTATTCCAGAAAAACTGGGAGACAGTTTGAGCTTAATAAATACCATTATTGCTTTATTGGTTTTACCTGTTTTTTTATCATATCTTTCTAATTCGCCTATCCACTTGCCACCCTTCCCCTTGCTCCATGAAATAGACTTGTCCTGCAACAACATAAATTGACCAAATAGAAAATAATTAGATTTAGGGCCGCTCAATCGGACACCGGCATATGGTGGGTCGTTGGCAGGCCATTCATGCATCAATATTCTGCTAACCCAGTTCTTGGGTGGTTCTTCTGAAAAGGATACACCGTCGGAAACTGTGCAAAATATAAACAATATGAAAATTACTCTAAATAAGAATTTCATATCACTGCCCCCATTCGATTTTCAATGTATCGATCGGTAATTTAGTATGTGAAATAAGAAAAGTGATTGAAACGATGGTCTGTCTGGTCAATATTGTTCAAAAACACGAAAGCCGGAATTATTAAATCCGGCTAACTTATTGCATTTACTGGTCGGGAAGGCGAGATTTGAACTCGCGACTTCTGCGTCCCGAACGCAGCGCTCTACCAGGCTGAGCCACTCCCCGACTTTGGAATTGTTTCTATGTCAGTCCTATTTGATTGTCAATCAATAATCAACTTTTTTTAAATGGGTTATTGATTACAATCGTCTCATCCCTGTCCGGACCGATTGATATGATATCGATCGGTGTCTCAACAAGATTCTCAAGTTTTGAGAGATAATTCTTTGTATTTTCAGGCAAATCATCTTTGCTCCGAATTTGCGATATATCTTCAGTCCAACCCGGCAGGTTTTCATAAACAGGTTTACACTCAGCCAGTATGTCCAGATCTGCGGGAAAATCCTTCAGGATTTTTCCCTTGTAATCGTAACGGTCACATATTTTAAGGGTGTCAATACCGCCCAGTACATCCAGTTTAGTTACAGCAATACCTGTAAGGCCGTTTAGTCTGACCGCGTTTCTCAGTATTACAGTATCAAGCCAGCCGCACCGGCGCTTTCTTCCTGTGGTGGCTCCAAATTCAGCCCCTGTTTTTTGGATTTGATCACCGATTTCATCAAAAAGTTCTGCCGGGAAAGGCCCCGCACCCACACGGGTGGTGTAGGCTTTAACAATACCGATCACACCTGTAATTTCTTTAGGACCCACACCTGCTCCGCCGCACGCGTTTCCCGCCACGGTATTAGATGATGTCACAAACGGATATGTGCCATGATCGATATCAAGATGCGTTCCCTGAGCACCTTCAAAAAGGACCTGTTTTCCGTCTTTTATTGATTCATAAATGGTTACAGATACATTTTCAATATACGGAGCGAGTCTATCCGCGTACTTTGAATATGTTTCAATGATTTCATCCGGATCCAGAGTTTCAGAGGAAAGATAGTTTTTAAGATAAAAATTCTTTTCATCACAAATCGCATGGACCTTCTCGCTGAATGTTTCAGGGTTAATCAAGTCAACAAATCTCACACCCCTGCGTGTTGCCTTATCTTCATATGCGGGTCCGATACCCCTTCCTGTGGTTCCGATTTTTTTATCACCTTTCATCCTTTCACGGGCGTGGTCCACCTGCTTATGATAAGGCATAATAATGTGAGCCCTTTCACTGATCTTGACCTTATCCGGTCCCGTATCGATACCCCGTTCACTTAAATAATCGAGCTCTCCGATTAAAACCTCCGGGTCGACAACCAGACCGTTACCGATAATACATGTCTTATTTTGAAGGATACCTGAAGGGACCAGGTGGCTGATTATTTGTTCCCCCTTGACTACCATGGTATGTCCGGCATTGTTACCTCCCTGGAACCGGACAACGATATCGGCATGTTCTGCCAGAAGATCGACCACTTTACCTTTCCCTTCATCCCCCCATTGCGTACCGACAATAACGATATTTGACACTTCATTCTCCTTTTATATTTATTAACCACGAAGCCCGATGCATTTCGTGGTTGCTTATATTTTTACGATCTTTTATGACGGAAAAAATTCCGGATCAAATCTCTGCATTCTTCGATGCAGACGCCTGATACGATCTCCGGTTGATGATTCAATCGCCTATCCTTGGAAAAATCATACAACGATCCAACAGCACCCCATTTAGGGTCATAAGTGCCGAAAATAATATGAGATACCCTTGAATGAATGATGGCGCCCATGCACATGAAACAGGGCTCGACCGTAACATACAGGCTTGTGTTTAACAACCGATAATTTTTTCTTTCTCCGCATGCCTGCCGCAGGGCAAGGATTTCCGCATGGGCTGTCGGATCAGCCATAGTGATGGTCTGGTTATGAGCTGAAGCGATCAGCTTACCGCCTTCGTCAATGATCACACACCCAACAGGTACCTCATCCTTTTTCCCTGCTTTTTTAGCCTCTTCTAAGGCCAGCTTCATATTTTCTTTGTGATCGTTCATTGTTCCACTATCACTTTCGCAAATCTGATATCACCCAAAACAGACACAGTTATCAACCACGATTGTTTTTCTTTTTCAAGTTATTATTGACATATTTTTTCGTATGGCATATGAACCTTGCAAAATTCACCTTTTAATGCGCCCGTAGCTCAGCCTGGATAGAGCGCCGGACTACGAATCCGTAGGCCGCAGGTTCGAATCCTGCCGGGCGCACCACTAAAATCAATGGCTTAACAAGACAAATGTTGAACCTTTCTTTTTGATCTGTCGAAAAATCTGCTCCTCCTTGATTTTTTCCTTGATTGAAAAATTTGAAATCACTTCAAAATTTACCGTGTGTTAAACTCTTAAAGTTATTGTCTTTTTGCCGATAATTATATATAATTCCATATTGAAAATGATGTCCCGAATATATTTCATGTGGTTTGCAGATAAGTCCCTCAATAAATAACCGATCTTACTGGTATAACATAAATGCCTGAACCAACTAGAACACAGCACCAAACCGAACTTGATCAGCTTCAGCTGCAGGTTAAAAAATTACAGAAGGCGGAAAAGGAACGTGAACGCGCGGAAAAAATTAACCGCGTATTGTTTGCCATATCCAATGCCGTAAACACCACCGAAAACCTTAATGATCTATTTGAAAACATCCATATTATTCTCAGTCAGATCATAGATGTAACAAATTTCCATATCTCTTTATATGATAAAAGAAGAGATGCTCTTATTTTCGCGTACATTGTGGATACTGTCGATATAACTGAAAATTACATGGAAATTCTTAATATCAGTGATCCAAATTCACCTTCCCACACCAGTGAAGTCATTAGAACCGGCAAACCTGTTATTACAACAAAAAAACAGTTTTTAGCAAATCTGAAACAAAGAAATCAAAAACCCCTGTTTTCTATCTCAGAAATCTGGCTCGGTGTACCTCTTAAAATAAAAAATGAGGTTATCGGGGCAATCGCGGTTCATAGTTTTACTGATCCAAATCTATATGATGAAAGTGATATTGATATTCTTCTTTCTGTTTCAGATCAGGTAGCTATCGCTATTGATCGTAAACGAAAAGAAGATGCCCGGAAAGTGAGTGAGAAAAAATATCGAGACCTTGTAGAAAATATTGACGATATCATTTTCTCTACAAATACGAACGGAGCATTTACTTATATCAGCCCTGCAGTTGAGATGATTACAGGGTACTGTAGAGAAGAAATAACAGGCGGTATGAACAACAATGCGAATAAATCGAACAAGATGAGAAATGGTAATCCATGGTTTCGATCTTTCCATCATCATCATTCCGCAACACACACATTTTACGAAGATATCATCCACCCGGATGACAAACAGGAAGTTATAGATACTGTACACAAAGCCTATCAAAATAGTACCAAGTTCAGCAAGGAATACAGAATCATTCAGAAAGGCGGCAGAGAGAACTGGGTACTTGAAAAGGGGCAAATATTTGAAAATGAAAATAATGAGAAATATCTGGAAGGCATAATATTTGATATTCATGAAAGAAAACGGTCTGATCTTGTTAATGAAACCTTATTCAGAATTTCAAACGCGGTTAATACTACATTTAATCTTGATGAACTATACATCTCAATACATACGATTTTAAATAGTATCATCGATCTATCCAGTTTTTTTATCGCTATGTATGATAAACAAAAAGATATGATTTCTTTCCCATATTATATCGATAAGGTGGACAAAGAAATATTCGAAAATATGCGGAATATTGAAAATATTTCCAATTCAAGTTCCCTGACGGCAAAAGTAATCAAGAATGGAAAGCCGCTGATTATTAAAAAAAATGAAAGACTCATGTTAGCGGTGACCGAAGCAAAAAAACCGATCGGGACCCCTGCTGAAATCTGGATTGGAATTCCGCTCAAAGTAAAAAGTGAAACAATTGGAGTAATGGTTGCCCAGAGTTATACCGACCCGAATCTGTATACAAAAAAAGATATTGCTCTTTTGCATTCTGTCTCAGACCAGGTTGCCATCGCTATTGATCGAAAACAGGCTGAAGAAGCATTACGAAAAAGTATTGAAAACGCCAATCATTTGGCAAAAAAAGCAAAATCGGCAACCATATCCAAGAGTGAATTCCTTGCCAATATGAGTCACGAAATCAGGACGCCAATGAACGCAATTATCGGTTTCACTGATCTCGCGATTCAAACAGAATTTACAAATAAACAGCATGAATATCTTTCATTGATTAAAAACTCAAGTTCCACTCTTCTTGGCATTATCAATGATATTCTCGATTTTTCAAAAATTGAAGCGGGTAAACTCAATCTCGATCATATGGCGTTTGATCTATATGAGGTTATGGACAGCCTCTCTGATATGTTTGCCAATACGGTTGCGGAAAAAAATATTGAGATGATTGTTTCGGTCACATCAGACATACCTTCCTCCCTGATTGGAGATCCCATGAGGCTGAAGCAAATCCTGATCAACTTAACAAATAACGCTATAAAATTCACAAAAAACGGAGATGTAATCGTTAGTGTTGCATTGTCAGAGAAACAAATAGATAAAATTACATTGGAATTTTCTATTGAAGATACCGGTATTGGAATTTCAAAAGAAGATATTGACACACTTTTTGAATCATTTGTTCAAGCTGACACATCAACCACAAGGCAGTATGGCGGCACGGGTCTTGGGCTTTCCATAAGTAAACACTTAATAGAAATGATGGGTGGTAACATACATGTCGAAAGTGTATTAGGCAAAGGGAGTAAATTCGGGTTCAATGTTAATTTAGGATTCACAACAGATAAATTAAAATACAGCAATCTGATTTTTGACCATTTAAGCGGAACCAGAATTCTTGTGGTAGATGACAGTAAAGCATCCAGGCATATACTCGATAAAATTTTATCTTCATTTTCTTTTACTGTTAAAACTGTGGACTCCGGTAAAAATGCTCTGATTGAACTGAATAACTCCATGATTACAAAACCGTATGATTTGATACTTATGGACTGGCGGATGCCGGAACTGGACGGAATTGAAACAACAAAAAAAATCAAAAAAAACGCTTCATTCGGAAACACGCCCATTATTATGATGACCGCTTATCATAACGATGAAATAATGGAAATGTCTGAAAAATGCGGTGTCAACGCATATTTGACAAAACCGATAAAACAATCGATTCTACTCGATACAATCGTCGATATTTTAAGTAAAAAATCAACCGCCTCTCTTTTGAAAATACCTCCATCCCATAAAAATATTGCATACAAGATTCAATTAAACGGCTTGAGAATACTCCTGGTTGAAGATAATTATATCAATCAGCAGGTTGTTTTGGAAATATTAAAACCTTCAAAAGCTGCCGTCGACACTGCTGATGATGGATTCCAGGCGGTCACGGCCATTAAAAACGGCAAGTATGACATTGTTCTTATGGATATACAGATGCCGGTAATGGATGGGTATGAAGCAACGGACATGATAAGAAATAAGTTAAAAAGAAAAGATCTTCCGATTATCGCGATGACAGCCCATGCAATGAAAGGAGACAGAGAAAAATGTATTCATGCGGGTATGGATGATTACATTTCCAAACCCATCGATACTTTCAAACTTTTTGAAGCTCTCAGCCGGTTAACAAATCGTAAATTCACCACTAAAAATATCTTGGTTACAACCGGGAAAGACAGAGAATATGATAATAATATCCCTAAAAACTTACCTGGAATTAATATCAAATCATGCTTAGACCGTTTGGGGGGAAACTGGACCGTTTTAAAAAAACTTATTTGTGATTTCAACGAGCAATATTCAGATACAACTATTAAAATAAAGGAGTTTACGGCCAAAGAAGATTTTGAAAGTACATTAAACTTAGTACATACGATTAAAGGAATTGCCGGAAATTTTTCTGCCGATGAATTATATAAAGTGTCCAGCGAGTTTGGGAGTGTCATTAAAGAAAATAAACCAGATGATCTCAACCGGTTGATCGATCGCTTTGATTCTGCGATCAGTAAAGTTTTAAAAGCCGCTGATATTATTGTTTCATATCAATCAGAATCAGACAGCCGGGTGAGTTTAAATCTTCCTGAAATTAAAACCCTTATGAGACAGTTAAATACACTTCTTTCTAAAAATGATGTTGAATCTGAAAATTGTCTGAATCACTTAAAACCATTTTTAATTGATTCAGGTTTAAAAAATGACGCGGAACAGCTTGAAGGCTTTATCAGTTTTTTTGAATTTGACAGCGCAAATATGATTTTATCAGCGATTGCCGCTAAACTGAATATTTCTATGGATGAGAATCGGAATGGAAATTAAAAAACAAAGTATTCTACTGGTGGATGACGTACCTGAGAACATAAAGATACTCGGGAAAGCATTAAAGGATATATATGATATTCGATTTGCGACAAGTGGATTAAAGGCAATTGAAATTGCAGCATCTTTAAATCCACCGGATCTTATACTTCTGGATGTTATCATGCCTGATATGAATGGTTATGAGGTTTGCAGGAAATTAAAAAAAAATCATCGGACACGAAATATTCCAATCATTTTTTTAACCGCAAAAGATCAGGTTGAAGATGAAACACTCGGTCTTGAGATTGGTGCGGTTGACTATATTACAAAGCCGTTCAGTCTGCCGATTGTAAAAGCCAGGGTTCGGTCTCATATGGAACTTAAACTTTACCATGATACGTTAGAGGATCTTTCAACCCGTGATGGTTTGACCGGTATTCCCAACCGCCGCAGATTTGATGAAAGTTATCACATTGAGTGGAAACGCTCCTGCCGGAACAAACTCTATCTATCAATCATTTTAATCG
>JAUVGT010000065.1 GCA_030593645.1 Deltaproteobacteria bacterium | reverse complement strand
GGTTTCGTAAAGAGTTCAAATTCAAGGCGTGCAATTTTTGTAATGATGAAGCGTACTTATCGGACCCGCCCTGTTAAATCTGTCTTTTTATTTAACAGGGGAGTTGAATGATTGCAAAATGCAGCACAACGCAGAAGTTGGACTTTTTACGAAACCGTCAAAATTTCATTAAAAAAGACAACGCAAAGCGTTTCCGGATTCAACGTTCGACGTTGAGCGTTCGATGTTCGACGTTCATCGTTTTTCTTTTTCTACAAATAATCCACCCATTCCCACTTGATATGTCCATCTTGTTTACTGCTTTTCAGGCTGCCCTGTTCTTTAGCAAAACAGAGCGTTTCAAATATCTGCTTTTCCGAGAATTTTGTGTATCGGCTGATCTTTTGTACCAGTATTTTTAGTTCACCCGGATCATCAGGATGCTTTTTGGTAAAAGGTATTGCACCTTTTTTTTCCAGCGCGCCGGACATCATTAGATCATAGATCAGAACAATTCGTTCCAGGTTGATTACCTGTCCGGCCTCTTCAGTATCGGCTTCCCCTGTTTTCATCCTTCTCTTTATATCACCGAGATACGCATTGTATTTTTCTTCCCAGTCGATAATGATGGTGTCCAGCATTTCCCGGCTTACGGTTCTGGTTTCAGAGACAGAGCGGTTCGCGTGATATTGAGACCAGTCATTGGTGAGAATACGTAAGTCATAATCATTGATATTTTCCCGAATTTCAGTTCCGGGGAAGGGTGCCAGCAAATGAAAACCGGAAGAAAGTCCCATATCTTTAAGCCGTGCACTGAACTCAAGGGTTTCATTCAACGTTTCCGGTGTTTCTCCCGGCAGGCCGAGTATGAATGATGCATGGGGAGTTATACCGGCTTTGTTGCACATCTCCACCGCGCGATAAACATGCGCGGTGGTAATTCCTTTTTTTATGGAATTCAGAATATCGGTGTTGGCTGATTCAACACCAAAACTGACCGCGCAGCATCCGGCTTCTTTCATCGTTTCCAGGATTTCTATGGAAACAGTATCAACCCTGGCAAAGGCGGTCCATTTTATATTCAGATTTCTTTTGATGATTTCCTGACAAACGGCCGCGCAGTGTTTTTTGCTGGCCGTGAAGAGGTCGTCGGCGATATTAATCTGTTTAAAATTAAGGGCAGCGATGTCTTCAAGCTCATCCCCTACCATGAGCGGTTTTCTAAAACGGACCCCCGTACCGCCCATTTTTTTTCCGACGCAGAAAATACATTCAAACGGACATCCACGGCTTGTGGTGATACTGATCGGCATATTAAGGGCTCGGTATCGGCCCAGCGGTAAAAGATGTCTCGCGGGCATGGGCAGTGTGTCAAGATCGACCTTTTTTCTTTTTTTATGGATTATCGGGCCGGTGCTGCTGCGGGATACCACACCACTTATCCCTGATAATGATTTATTTTTTTGATATGTACGCACAATATCCAGCAGTGTTTTATCACCCTCACCGATGGCGACAATATCAAGTTCAGGGAACATCTTCAGGGTCTCCCGGGCATGGAAAGTGACATGAGGACCGCCCATAATGGTAACGATTTCAGGGTTCGCGGCTTTCGCGTCCCGTGCGATCTTTATGGCATTGGGAAAGGTCATCGTGACCGATGTGATACCCAGAAAATCAGGGGAATAGATTTTTAGCAGATCTTCCAGAAATTCTCGGGAATACGGAAAAACCACAAAATCGATGATTTTTACTTCAAATCCCGCTTTTTCCAGAACAGCTGCCAGACAGGCAAGCCCCAGAGGGGGAGAAGGAGTTTCTGATATCGGGTAGTGCGGATTTGCAAGTAATACGCGCATTTAAAACTGGTTTCATATAAATGTTCTAAGGCAGCTCACCTAAGGGTCGAAAAAAAGCCTGTTTAAACGGTTCTACTACAAGCTTTTTACCTGCTGTTTTTACATTTCTGCCAAGAAGTGAGAATGGTAGTGTGACCAAAAAGACACACGGCCCAAGAATGGCCGCGATAATTCCAATCGGCCTTATTAAAATTAAATCAGCAAACATCGCACCCGCAGACGGTTCTTCTTCGATAATATCCACGGTATCCCCCGCGGAAGAAACAAAAGGAACAGATACCATGGAGATAATTATGAAAAGAATTATGGATTGTTTTGCATATTTATGCATATAAACCTCCTTTAGGATTGATTCAAACCGATCATAATCAGCATTGGAAATTTAATATATCATTGTTATTCCAGACTATCCTATACTCTATAAGTAGAAAATAGTAGAGAAAATGTCAAGGAAAAAGCATTGATGCTCACAATTCCCGGCATAGCAGTGCCGTGGGAATAACGATATCAAATATTATTTCCAGTAATTTTGATGGTCTCGTAAAAAGTCCGAATTAGACGGTTTCGTAAAAAGTTCAAATTCAAGGCGTGCAAATTTCGTAATCATGAAGCGTACTTATAGTACGTTGAATGATTGCGAAATGCAGCACAACGCAGAAGTTGGTCCGCCTACGGCGGATTACGAGACCGTCAATTTTAAAACCGATGGAAGGGGAAAGTCATTTTTTACAGGTGATGGTTGCGATGGAAAGAAGCACATTTTACATTGAGGTGGCCGCGGCTGTTTCAGTATATAATACGTACACATATTCTGTGCCGGAGAATATGATTTCCCTCGTGGTGCCGGGAATGCGAGTCCTTGTTCCATTTGGCAAACGCAGGATCACCGGGTATGTACTCGGCAATTGTGACCAGAAACAGATGAGCAGCGTTAAGAAAATCCTGGATGTGAAGAGAATAAAAAAGGTCCTTGATGTCCTTGATGATGAACCGCTCTTCCCTGAGTCGATGGTTCCGTTTTTTAGATGGATCGCCGATTATTATATGCATCCTATCGGTGAAGTAATTATGTGCGCGCTTCCGGGTGGAATGAATCATTATGATATATCAATCCTCACAATCACCAGGAAGGGTGAACTTGTAATCAGGGGCAGGCATGGAAATCCGCTGGAAAAGGGAATATTAGATGTTGTTGAAAAAAAACCGGGACCGATTAAAGATATCCGCCGCGTGATGAAGGAAGATATTCCTGATGCGTTGATTCACAGGATGATAAAGAAAGGATGGTTGGTAAAAGAGAAGATATTTAAAAGCGGTCGAACCGGACCGATGATGATAAAATACGCGGCATTGACAGAATCTGTAAAAATATCAGATCCGACTGATGTGAAGCTGACGGACAAGAGAAGAAAGATTATCGATCTGCTAAGAGATGTTGATGGATATTCATTGAAAGAATTAAAGGAATCGGCCAACACATCCTATTCCGTGATTAAATCGCTCTCCGACGCGGGCTGTATTTCAATAACCAGCAAAAAAGTATACAGGGATCCCTTTGGAGAAACGGTTGAGCCCGACAAACCGCTGGTACTGACAATTGATCAAAAAAAAGTATTTTCCCATGTTACCGATATGCTTGGAAAAGGGTTTAATACCTTTCTTCTGGCTGGTGTTACCGGGAGCGGTAAGACAGAAGTATATCTTCAGCTGTCCGCTGAGGTGATCAAGCGTGGTAAGCCCGTATTGATACTGGTTCCTGAAATTGCTCTTATATCTCAAATAGAGAGAAGTTTCAGGGCTCGTTTTGGTAAACGTGTGGCAGTTCTGCACAGCGGGCTTTCAGCGGGAGAGCGTTATGACCAGTGGAAACGTATCATGAGAAAAGAGGCTGTGATCGCCATTGGCGCCAGGTCGGCCATTTTTGCGCCATTTTCAAATACCGGTATTATTATTGTTGATGAAGAGCATGATCCTTCATATAAGCAGGACGGCAGGCTCCGTTACAATGCCAGGGACCTTGCGGTCGTTCGTGCAAAATTTGATAACGGAGTCGCTCTGCTTGGATCGGCAACTCCATCCGTACAGTCATACTATAATGCGGTGTCCAATAAATTCATTGAACTTAATTTGAATAAACGCGTGGAAGAAAGGCCCCTTCCCGAGATTTCGATCGTGGATCTACGAAGGACTCGAGACTTGCGCGGTATCAGGCGGTTTATCTCTGAAGAGCTGAGTGAAGCCATGCGGGTTACCCTTGAAAATAAAAAACAGGTACTTTTATTTTTAAACCGCCGCGGGTTTGCCGGATTCCCGGTATGCGGGACATGCGGTGAATCATTAAAATGTAAGAATTGTGATATTACCCTTACACTTCATAAGGGGATCAACGCGTATAAATGCCATTACTGTGGTTATATGAGGCCATCCGTGTCAGGGTGTAAAGTTTGCGGTTCCAGCAGTATAAAAAATCTTGGGATGGGTACGGAAAAAATTGAAGCGGCTGTGAAGGCACTTTTCCCGGAGGCGCGAACAGCACGGATGGACCGGGATACAACCGTGCGGAAAGGTTCCATGATCAGAATTTTGAAAAGTCTTAAAAATAATGAAATCGATATTCTGATCGGTACTCAAATGGTTGCAAAGGGGCACGATTTCCCCAATATCACCCTGGTGGGCATTGTTTGCGCGGATTTTTCACTTAATTTCCCTGATTTTAGAGCTGGGGAACGTACATTCCAACTCCTTGCCCAGGTGTCAGGCAGGGCGGGGCGCGGTGACGTTCCGGGTCGTGTGATACTCCAAACTTATAACCCGAACCATTTCAGTATTTTATCGGCAAAGGATCAGGACTTCAGGGTTTTTTACAACAGGGAGATTGGTTTTCGGAAAGCATTGAAATATCCGCCATTTTCAAGGATTATACAGTTGAAAATTTCCGGTCCGGATAAAGGCAGAACGGCAAATTCCGCTCGGAAACTGGGTGAATTGTGTCGAAGTCTTCTGAACGAAAAAGAAGACTTCGTGAAAACAATAGAAATACTGGGGCCGATTGAGGCATCGATTCTCAGGGTCGCAAATATGTTTCGATGGCAGATACTTTTAAAAGGATTAAATGTAAAGTCGATCCAGAATTATATTCACAGGCTGGTATTGGAAAATCCTTCTTTTTTTAAGAGTCGGGAGATAAAAGTCGCGGTAGATGTGGATCCGTTTTTTATGATGTAGGGGATTATGGTTCAGCTCCATGAATATTCAGTCAGCCGGATTAATAAAATCATTTACCGAGAATTACACCCTTTTTTTAACTCGATCTTGTTAATATTTTTTTTTAGATGTATACTAAAGTCTTTCTCTCGAATTGTAAATAGAAGATTATCTTAAGGAGCATTGATTATGAAAATCAGGATTGTTTTTATCTTATTCGTTACAGCATGTTTGCTGTTCCTGACAGCTTTTTACGCGTTCTCGCAGGCTGAAGCCAGTACAGGTAAATCCATTTTGTTAAAAATATATTTTGAAAGCGGATCTAATGTGATCAGTAAAAAATCGGTTGAATCATTAAAGGAAATTTTAGCGGAGCTGCAGAAGAATGCATCGATGGCTCTTGAAATAAAGGGGTATTCCGATAATCTGGGTCCGGAAAAAGACAATATGAAGCTTTCACATACGCGTGCCCAGGCAGTTCATAAATGGTTCGCCGGCCGCAGTATCGACTCAAATCGTCTGAAAACTTCCGGGCATGGGACTGAACGTCCCGTCGCAAATAACAGCACGGCAAAGGGGCGGGAACTCAACCGGCGTGTTGAAATCGTTAAAGTGATAAATAAAGTACCTGTGGTTTTCTTCCCTGAAAACAGTTTTGAATTTAAACCTGTTGTTGAGGGTTCTGAAGTTCGTCATAATTTTATAATACGAAATAAAGGGAATGCCATTTTGGCGATTTCCAAAGTTAAACCCGGCTGAGGGTGCACAGCGGTCTCCTATACGAGACAGATCCCCGCCGGAGGCGAGGGCACAATCACATTAAAAGTTAACACCAGTGGATATGGCGGTCGAACCTTAAAAAAGAATATTCTGGTGATTACAAATGATCCCCAAAACAGTCAAACGAGTTTAAAAATTTTCGGAATCGTTGAACGATTTGCCGCAATTTCACCACAGCATGTATGGCTTGGAGGTCGCGCGGATAAACCAATAAAATCTATTGTGACCATTGTACCCGAAAAAAAATATCCCTTTAAAATTGTTAAATCCCAGGCGAAAATCGGTGCGCATATTAAGTTTGAGCTAAAAGAAATCAACAAATCAGGAAATCTGAAATATGAACTGGTCATCGAAAATACAAAAAAGGAAAAGGGCAATTATCACGATCAGATATTTCTGTATACAGACAGCAAAATAAAGTCCAGGATCACAATAAATGTAAACGGCAGAATTGAAGAAGCGATATCAGGTAAAAATACCGGAAATAAGAAGCAATGATGGATATAAAGGTGGTCGCCTTTGACTGTGATGGGGTTCTTTTTGACACTGAAAAGGCGAACATGGCGTATTACAATGAGGTTTTAAAGAATTTTAACAAACCGGGCATGACGAAACGGCAGTTTTCATACACCCATATGCACACAGTGGATGAGTCGATTGCGTACCTCTTTGAAGAGAAATCTCTTCGGGCAGCCGCCCATACTTTCAGAAAATCGATGAGTTATATGCCTTTTATTAAGTATATGAAAATTGAGCCCGGTTTAAAACCTCTGCTTTCAGAGCTGAGACCGGATTATAAGATCGCGATCGCGACCAACCGGACGGATACCATGGATCGTGTACTCATGGAATATGGACTTGAAGGACTATTTGATCTTGTTGTGACCGCTTTTGATGTCAAACATCCGAAACCGGATCCGGAACCTTTGAATAAAATATTAACACATTTTGAGATTAAAGCGCATCAGGCCATATATATCGGGGATTCAAAACTGGATGAACTGGCGGCTGACGCAGCTGAAATTCCCTTTGTTTCTTACGACAACACTTCCCTTAACGCGGCGTTTCATATAAAAAGTCTGGTTGAGATAAAAACAATTTTAAAAAATTGATATTTATCATGAAGTGATCGGCATCAATTTTTTTAAAGAGTTTTGAAACAGTTTTTTACTGCGATACCGGCACCCACCTCAAATTTTGTTTTTTTAGCATATATTCATAACTTTCACTTTTTTATTTGACTATGCGGCGGGTTTATCGGTAAAGTCTGGTACCCATTTCTACGCATTAATAACGGTAAGATCCATATCAATATATACTCACTATCTGATTTGAGCTGGAGGAAGCTAACAAGATTTAAAGGGGGAAATATCGTGTACGTGCGTTTTCTTTTTATTTTAATTATATTTGTTTTTCTCCTGACACTATTTATCCCTGCGTGTCCGGCTTCAGATACTAAATCCCAGAAGGGCCGGACAAATGAACTGTACAAACTTGAAAGTGAAAAAATACTTGTAACCAACCGTTCATACAGGCAGGTCTTTGAACCGTATATCAAGTCAGGGTATACGGTTTTTATTACATCGGATGCTGTCTTAAACGCGTTTCATGTTTTATTCAAAGAATCTATTTACCGGTTTGAAAAAGAAAACGCAAAAAAGCTGCCCCGGATACTTGGACTGATATGGGAAAGACTTCAGCTGGAAGAAAAACGAGCTTTTAAAAACTCACCCATAAGCCGGACCACTAAAAAAACAAAACAAAATGGAGGGGATGGCAGCAGGGAAAAAGAGGGTTTGGATCTTCGGCAGGCCGCAATTCGGCGGATTCAAACCGTGATAGCGGTTTCAATTAAGCTGATGGGTGATAAAAGAATAAAACTTGACAGGCATCTGAAAAGGATTGTTAAAGAAGAGGTTGAACAGATAAATAACGCCAAAGGTGTTCGCACTTTAGGGTGGCTTGGCGGACCCCGGCAGATGGCTGTCAGTCTTGATTATTCTGTATTTAAACCCAGGGGGATGTATGTGCAGTCTAAACAGCTCTCAAGGTATTTTCGGGCAATCAAGTGGCTGCAGTCGATTCCGTTCCAGATAGACAGGGATGAAGAACTGTTTGGGATTTTTAAACTTGGAAAGATCATAGGAGATTCACAGTTCAATGATTTTCCGGGGCGAAGTGATATCGAAAATTTTTTCAAATGCTACAGAGATCTTTGGGGTCACCCGAATGAGAGAGATATCATGCTGGCCGTACAGATATCCCGTGATCGTCCAAGAAGCTTGAAGAGTGTCCGTGAATATATTAAAAATCGGGACCTGGGGCTGAACACCACTTCTTTGAATAAACGGTTACACCCTGAAGATTATCGTTCGGGTCCGGTTAATTCACAGACTTTTTATATCATATCACCGTTTCACCAGGCGGACACTATCCTGCTCAGGCGGATGGAAGAACTTAAGAAATCGATGAAAACCCGGTCAGCGGGTCTGGAAATTTGTTCCGCTTTGGGTTCGCAGTCAGCACGGGAAAAACTAATTAAAAGCACAGTCAGGGAAGAAAGAGCCCATTTACTGAAATTAATTGCAGAATCTCTTCCGTTTTTTAAATCAAAAAATTTGTATAATCAGTACTTTGGATGTCTTATGGCATTGCTGGACGATACTGAATCGGATGCGCCCGAATTTATGAAAAGAGATGCCTGGAAGATAAAGAGCTGCAATACCGCGCTTTTCGGTTGGTCCGGCTACCGAAATGCGTTTGAAGCAAAAGCAAAGCCTGTGATTCTCAATGAAATGGCTGAAGTATCGGAGAGTCTGCCGCCGGGATTCGTTGAACCTGATCCGGAGTTTTTTGCAAGGCTTGGCGGTCTCGCCGAGGAGTTAAAAATATTTTTTGAACGTTACGATGGTTTTAAACCGCCCCGGTACATTTTGGCCGGCACATTAAGAACCTTTGCCGGCTATATTACGGATATGAAATATCCTTTGGATGAACACGCCTCACCCTATACAAAAGTGGAACTGGCTGTTGTCAACAGGTCGGTCCTGTTGCTTGCCGCTTTACGGGACACCCGGTATTATTCTGAGAATTTTTACAGCCGACGGAAAGATATTGTCAACGAGATAAATGCATTTGCCGGTGATATAGAAAAAGGTAAATATGATAATAATCCAACGTACCAGGGATTGATTATTGAGACCAACCTGGACATTAAGTATCTTTGGAAATCCCTGATTAATATCTGCAGAAGGATCGAAGTGATTGCGCATAAACAGCTTCGTGATGTGCCTTTGAATAAACAGGAAAATTATTTTCTCAGCGCATTCGGTGAAAAACTAGCGTCTGTCATGTTCTACAACGAGAATACATACCGAAATCCCCATGACGATGCACCGGCGATTACTGCTATTTATCCCGACCCGGACAAAAAAGGGAAACTGCTTTTAACCGGTACCGGAAGGCCCAGGGAATTATTGGTCCTTTACCCGTATAAGGGCCGGGAAGTATTGTGCCGGGGTGCTGTTTTGTTGTATTATGAGCTGATGTTACCGGGGCGAATCTCAAATACCGAATGGCGCCGGATTCAAAATAGTAATGAGCGCCCTGGAAGTCCCGCATGGCTTAAGCCGTTATTATTATCCGGGGAATAGAACCGACTAAAAGATGAACGTTGAACATCGAACTTCCAACGTCGAACGTCGAATAATGATGTCGCTTCGCTCTGTCAATTTTTATTTATACGGAGATTGATTAACGTTTATGCCGCTTGATTCCTCCTTGAGTTATTGCGAGAGGTTCATCACAAACACTGCTTTTTAAAGGAGAACTCAATAAGAATCGGTAAAGCAAAGCGTCTTCCATATTCGACGTTCGATGTTGAGCGTTCGATGTTCAACGTTCATCTTTTACTGATTACCGAAACCATTCTGATCACCGCAGTCAGGGCATTGCCAGGTGATGCCGTTGCATGACATTCCCCAGATATTTTCATCCATACATGTTTGGCATATGCTGAACCCGCATCGGCAGGTCCAGCAGAAAGGCATGGAATGTCCGCAGCATTGACAAATATCGGCCCAGCGTTTGCGTCTTTTACTTTTTTTACCTGAAGAGTTTTGCATGGTCGATCTTTATACAGCGGTTCATAATCACATCAATTCCTGCTTCGGTCAGCAGTTCGGCTGCTTCCTGATTTTCGATACTCAGCTGCATCCAGAATACTTTCGGTTTTAGCCGTAACGCTTCATGAGCATGGGGTAAGACCTGGGTGGATTGCCTGAATACGTCGATAATATCAACCGGTTCTTTAATATCATTAAGGGAGACAAAAACGTTTTCACCAAGGATCTCTTTTTGTGCCGGATTTACAGGTAGAATTTTAAAACCCTTATCCTTCAAATAGCTGGCCACCATGTTTGAATCTCTTTCAGGTTTCGGGCTCAATCCCAATACAGCGATGGTTTTTGAGTTTTCAAGAACAGATTTAATTTCGATGTCTTCTGTTAGAATTTTTCCCTTTTTCAAAATAGTGCTCCTTCTTGTTGTTAGATCATTTTAATGATAGGGTCATATTTCGGAACGGGGTTAATACCACTTCTGATATTTAATTCAGACATTTTTTGATGTCAACGATTATGGTCTGGACGGGTGTAATTATAAGTAATGGGTAAAAAAATAACAACTGGAACAGTAGATTCGGATCAAGCCCGAAATGACACCAGGGACCACGTCATATCGGACCCCGATCCGATATCCAGAAAAAATGGATTTAATCTTTTTCCATCACTTTTAATTACAATCAGTCCGGACCAGGCCATTCTCTGTAATTGAAGTATCACGATAATCGATTCAATTTTGGTGTTTTTGGCGGCCGATGATTATCCCACTTTTAAAACAATTGAAAACGGACAGACCATGAAAAACGAAAAAACCATATATCTGATAGACGGAACAGCCTACATTTATCGAGCATATCACGCGATTCGGAGACTTTCAAATTCAAAAGGATTTCCGACA
Source organism: Deltaproteobacteria bacterium (assembly GCA_030593645.1). Classification (GTDB taxonomy): domain Bacteria; phylum Desulfobacterota; class Desulfobacteria; order Desulfobacterales; family JAUVGT01; genus JAUVGT01. The sequence goes on along the minus strand of JAUVGT010000065.1, from coordinate 4,056 downwards.
AACGCGGTCTTTGGATTTACACGGATGCTGTTAAAACTGATTGAAGACAAATCTCCTGAATACATAGTCATGTGTTTTGATTCAAAGGGACCCACTTTCAGGCATGAAATGTATGACAAATATAAAGCCAACCGCCCCCCGATGCCGGAAGATTTATCGGTCCAGATACCGTTCATTAAGAAGGTCGTTAAGGGCTTCAATCTGCCGATTATTGAACTGCCGGGTTACGAAGCAGATGATCTGATCGGCACGCTTGCCAGGGTTGCCGGCGAGAATGGTTATTCTGTGGTCATGGTTACCGGTGATAAGGACTTTATGCAGCTTGTCAGCGAAAATTCAGTGATCTGGGACCCCATGAAAACAATTACAATTGATAATGAGTATATCAAGACTACGTTCAATATCCAGCCATATCAGTTCATTGATGTGATGGGTCTTTCCGGGGACAGTGCGGATAATGTTCCCGGTGTACCCGGAATCGGCCGGAAAACAGCCCTTAAACTGATTACAGCCTATGGGAGTATGGACAATTTATATCAGAACATTACTGAGATAAAGGGTAAAAAGCAGAAAGAAAACCTTATGGCATATAAAGAACAGGCGCTGCTAAGCCGGAAGCTTGTGACCATCGAGACCCATGTGGATATTGATTTCAGTATTAACGAGTATTCGTTAATACCGCCGGATAATGCCGTGCTTTCCGGATTGTACAAAGAGCTGGACTTTACTCAACTGATGGAACAGGTTTCAATACAATCGGATTTAAGTCATAAGGATTATCATTCGATTCAAACCATGGATGCCCTTGATGATCTTGTGTCGAGCCTTGAAAAATCAGGCATATTTGCGATCGATACGGAAACCACGTCATTAAATCCATTGGAAGCGGAACTCGTGGGATTTTCGTTTTCCATAAAAGAAAATGAGGCATTTTATATACCCTGCCGCCATGATTATCCCGGTGTTTCAGAGCAACTCGATTTAAAAGAGGTTCTTAAACGGTTAAAACCGGTACTTGAGAACCCGGAAATAAAAAAAATCGGGCAGAATATAAAATATGACTGGATGGTTCTATCCAGTCATGGAGCGGATATTAAAGGCGTTGCGTTTGATACCATGCTGGCCTCATATTTAATAAATCCTTCAAAACGGGCCCATGGTCTGGATCGGATCGCCCTTGATTTTCTGAACCATAGAACCATTACTTATGAGGATGTCACCGGTAAGGGTAAGTCCGCTAAATGTTTTTCCAGTGTTGAAATTGAAAAAGCCGTTCCTTACGCCTGCGAAGATGCAGATATTACACTGATGGCAAAAAATATTCTGGAGCAGGAAGTTAAATCGATGGGTCTTACAGAACTGTTTGAGACGGTGGAAATGCCGCTGGTCCCTGTTCTGAAGCGGATGGAAACCAGGGGGATATGTGTCGACAGGGAAAAACTTCATGAGCTGTCAGGTTCTTTTGAGAATCAGCTTCAAGAGCTGGTAACGGGGATTTATGAGATGGCCGGGGAAGAATTCAATATCAATTCACCCAAACAGCTGGGTGAAATTCTTTTTGAAAAACTGAACCTTCCCGTGCAGAAAAAAACCAAAAAGAAAACCGGTTATTCCACTGACGTTGATGTTCTGACAACCCTGAGCAGACAGCATGAGCTGCCTGCCCTGATATTAAAGCACCGTACACTGGCAAAACTTAAATCCACATACACGGATGCGCTGCTTGAATTGATCAATCCGCGAACAAACCGGATACACACATCGTTCAACCAGACCGTTACCGCCACCGGTCGTCTCAGCAGTTCCAATCCCAATCTCCAGAATATTCCGATTCGCACAGAGGAAGGGCGGAAAATCAGGGAGGCATTTGTCCCGGATAAAGGATGGCACCTTGTATCAGCTGATTACTCCCAGGTTGAACTTCGTATTCTGGCACATTATTCGGATGATCCAATACTGATCAAAGCGTTCATCGATGATGAAGATATTCATACACGGACAGCCTCGGAGGTATTCCAGGTTTTCCCATCCATGATTACGTCGGATTTGAGATATCAGGCAAAAACGATTAACTTCGGGATCATTTATGGAATGAGTCCGTTTGGACTCTCCAAACAGCTGGAAATTACACAGAAAACAGCTAAAACATACATAGATAATTATTTCGCAAGATATAAAGGTGTTCGACAGTTCATTGACCGGACAATCCTGGAAGCCAGAGAGAAAAAACGCACCAGTACTCTGCTCGGACGTATTCGCCTGCTGCCGGATATTGACAGCTCAAACCGCAACGTGCGTGAATTTGCCGAACGAACCGCAATGAATACACCGATCCAGGGAACGGCCGCGGATTTAATCAAACTGGCAATGATAAAAGTGGACCGGGTTTTAATGGAGAGAGACCTGAAATCATTCATGCTCCTTTCCGTGCATGATGAATTGATATTTGAAGTCCCTCCGGATGAACTCGACGAAGTTAAGAACCTGGTTAAGGAAATCATGGAAGGAATATGGGATCTGAAGGTACCGCTCAAGGTGAACATCAACTCCGGGAAAAACTGGGCGGAAGCGCACTAACCCATCGAATAATAATGTCGCTTCTTTCCGTCTTGAACCTTAGGAAATAGGGCCATGTTGTTTGTGATTTATTCAATTTCCGTAGGGGCAGGTTCTAAACCTGCCCTTTATTATGGCAAAGCGAAGCGCTTCCACATTCGACGTTCGGCGTTGGACGTTCGATGTTCGACGTTCATCTTTTACTATCCATCCTATACAACGGACTGATTACATCCCTTTCTCCTCTTATCGAATAGTGTTTCTGCCGAATTTTATCCCTGACCTGATCAAGCAGTTTCTTTGAATTTGTTTCCATAGACTACTCCTTTCAGATATCTGATTCAGTGTGTAATTATAAGCAATGGGTTAAAAGAACAGTGCATTCCGGATCAGGCCCGAAATGACTACAAGGTACACGTCATACCGGACCCCGATCCGGTATCCAGAAAAAATGGATTTAATCCCTTTCCATCACTTTTAATTACACCCATTGGTTGACTTATTATTGACAAAAAATTTAGATTTGTTAATATGGGTGAATGCCCATATTTATAAAATATAAACACGGATTCAATTTTAGGCAATAAGTTATGTTTATATTCATATACTTTTTTAAATTATTCCGGTTAATACTATATATTTCTGAGTACTTAATATTTACTTATTTTTCATATATTTATGCAGGCTGTATATTCAGCAGAGGCGATAAAACAGCATCAATTTTATCAAAAACCAATATCAGCGGCTTTAACCATATATCCCGATATTCAGGTTTTGTCAATATATATAATCATTGAAAAGTTGACATATTAATATTATACAATGTCTTTTCTTATAGTTATAAATTATTTAACACAAAAGTAATTTATTGATATCCGGTTAATACCGTATATCTAAATATACATGTTTTAACCGGATATCCCAATATACCGGTTTTAACCAGTTATTAAATGCTCACGAGATTGGCAAATCGAAATATATTTTATTAATAACAGGCGGTTGACCCATCCAGACAAAATGTGTAGAAATGTGATATTTGGTTTTATCCGTCTAATAATTGTTATATGTTTATGAAAGTATACCCCGATATAAATAATAATGGAGTATTAACTTCCTTCGAAATTAGTAACAGCCTTGCGGGACCTAGAATGCTTGCCCAATTAATTGAAAAACAGTTGGGAGGAGAAATTTTTGATCGGCGTAAATGGTTTTCGGATAATGAAGTTCATTTTCGTTTTCTATTTCTTGGTAAGGAATTTGCGGTTTGGGAACCATATGGTGATAATAGTCGGTATACAATATGTCCAGCAGATGAATCGGACATAGATTCAAATATCATTGAAAAAGTTCAGGAGGGTTTTAAGAAGTTTCAACCCGGAATTTTAGGTATGATAACAGGAGTTCTACAAATTTAAAGAAATGAATAGTTGGACATATAACGAGTCGCTGAAACACGACGGGTAAATGCTGGCGCATTTCCCGCGTCTTAGCTTCAGTGTT
>JAUVGT010000045.1 GCA_030593645.1 Deltaproteobacteria bacterium | reverse complement strand
AAAGTCCGAATTAGACGGTTTCGTAAAGAGTTCAAATTCAAGGCGTGCAATTTTTGTAATGATGAAGCGTACTTATCGTACGTTGAATCATTGCAAAATGCAGCACAACGCAGAAGTTGGACTTTTTACGAAACCGTCAATAATGATTCGCGGTATGCCGGATGAACGTGTAAACCGAGCCGTCAAATCAGTATGAAGGCGGGCTTTTCAACAAAAACGGTTTCACAAATCCATCCGGACGCGGTATTAAACGTTCAACCCGGTTCAAGTTCAAGGCGGAGCGGATATTTCATCCGCAGGAATATATAATATATTCTGAGGATTGAAATAGTTGCTCCAACGATGAAATTGGACCTGAGGGAAGATTTTAATACCGCTTCTATGGAGAATTTCGATCGCTATTGAGTTGTGGTTTCCTGCTTTTGATATTTTTCATATTTCTTACGGAACCGTTCAATTCGGCCGGCCGTATCCACCAGTTTCTGTTTTCCTGTGAAAAAAGGATGGCATTTTGAACAGATTTCCACTCGAATATCCGATTTTGTTGAACCGACTGTAATCTCGTTTCCACAGGCGCATTTGATTGTTGTTGGATTGTACTCAGGATGTATTTTGTCTCTCATTCTATTTCGACCCCCTATTATAAATTACGCATTCATTGAATTAAGAAAACTTTTATTATTTTTTGTTTCATTCATTTTTTCAAGTAAAAATTCAAGACTCTCAATAGGATTATATGATGTGAGAAATTTTCTCAGGATCCATACACGATTCAGTATGCTCTTTTCAAGTAAAAGTTCTTCCTTACGTGTTCCGGATTTTGTAATATCGATCGCGGGGAATATCCGTTTATCCGCCAGTCGCCGATCCAGATGTATTTCCATGTTGCCGGTGCCCTTGAATTCTTCAAATATCACCTCGTCCATACGGCTGCCGGTATCAATCAGGGCTGTGGCAATAATGGTGAGGCTCCCGCCTTCTTCAATATTACGGGCCGCTCCGAAAAACCGTTTGGGTCTCTGCAGCGCATTGGAATCCACACCGCCGGAAAGTATCTTCCCGCTTGGAGGCATAACCGAGTTGTATGCGCGCGCGAGCCGTGTAATACTGTCCAGCAGTATGACAACATCTTTTTTATGCTCCACCAGCCTTTTTGCTTTTTCAATGACCATCTCAGCCACCTGCACATGCCTTTCGGCCGGCTCATCAAAAGTGGAGCTGATCACCTCGGCATTTACAGACCGGTCCATATCCGTGACTTCTTCCGGCCTTTCATCAATGAGCAGGACAAAGGGTATTACATTTTTATGGCTCTCGATAATGCTGTTCGCGATATTTTGAAGCAGCATTGTCTTACCGGATCTTGGCGGTGAAACAATCAACCCCCTCTGGCCGAATCCTATCGGCGTGAGGAGATCCATAATTCTTGTGGAAAAATTATCTTCGTCGATTTCAAGGTTTACTTTTCGTTCGGGATAAAGCGGGGTGAGGTTATCAAATAGAATTTTATCTCTGGCGAGTTCCGGGTCTTCGAAATTGACGGCTTCTACCTTTAATAACGCGAAATACCGTTCGGTTTCTTTTGGCTGTCTGATTTGGCCCGATATTGTATCGCCGGTCCTAAGGTTAAAGCGCCGAATCTGGGAAGGTGACACATAAATATCGTCAGGGCCCGGCAGATAGTTTGAATCCGCTGAACGTAAAAAACCGAAGCCATCCGGAAGTATCTCAAGTGTACCTTCTCCAAATATCAATCCTTCTTTTTCAATCTGTCCCTGGAGGAGAGCAAACATGAGTTCCTGCTTCCTCATACCCGCGGCCCCGTCAATCTTAAACTCCTTGGCCATCTCAGTTAATTCACTAATATTTTTCTGTTTCAATTCAGCAATATTCATTAATATATCCTCGTTTACAATTATTTTTTATTTTCCGCACCGCAGCTGACAAACGCCATAACAACCCATCCCGTTAACGCTGTATTTATATTTACCCGGGTTGTATATTTTATATTTTTTTGATTTTTTTTATACTTTATCGATTTCATCCATCAAACCGGAAGTATGGGCATGATAGTGACTGAACTGTTATATTTGTCAGTAGATGATGCCGGCTCATACCTCTAACGCTGCAGGACCGAGATTGATACCAAATTGTGTCTTAAATAAATAGTTTTTGCCCTCAACAGGTAATTATGGACTGGACATGTCGGTTAATTTGGAGGTATATGTGTGTTTGTATTAATTTCAGAAGAAGCTTTTTTGGTATCCTTTCCAGATGGCGGGTTTCAGTGCCTTTAAAGTTTAATTGATATAACAGACGGTTTTCCCTGTCAAGTATTATTTATTATGTTTCATTCCTGTTCTTGACAAGTTGCCCTCATTTTTATAGGACAGTCAAGTCACATAAAATATACTGAAAGGAGAAACACATGAACATTTTATTTTTTGGTCCCAATGGAAGTGGGAAAGGAACACAGGGCAGGATTTTAAAGGACAAGTACAATACACCTCACATCGAGTCCGGTGCGATTTTTCGTGAAAACATATCAAACGGTACTGAACTGGGCTCCAAGGCTAAGGAATATATTGATAAGGGTGATCTTGTACCGGATGAGATTACCATACCGATGATTCTTGATCGCCTGCAGCGTGATGACTGCAAAAACGGCTGGCTTCTTGACGGATTTCCACGCAACAAGGTACAGGCCGAAAAGCTTGATGAATCCCTCAAAAAAGCAGGCATTACACTCGACATCGTAGTGGAAATCCTTCTTGATCGCGAAATCGCGAAAAACAGGATCATGGGACGAAGACTCTGTGAAAATGATAATAACCACCCGAATAACATATTCATCGATGCGATTAAACCGGATGGGGACAAATGCCGGGTATGCGGCGGAGCTTTAAGTGCCCGTTCAGATGACCAGGATGAAGAAGCCATTAGTAAACGTCATAATATTTATTATGACGATAATACAGGCACACTTGCTTCCGCTTACTATTTTAAAGGTCTGGCGGAAAATGAAGGTCAGATTAAATACATTATTCTGGATGGAAAACCGGGTGTGAAACAAGTTACAGAAGACCTGATATCAAAATTATAGACTTCATGGAATAGAACGGGCCATATTAATTTGATTTTATTTCCAATTATTTTAGTGTTGTGAACTATTTTGCTTGTAAAACGGTAAAAACTTGTTTATATGACCATCTTTATATTGATTTTAGAAGATCTGGATGCTGTGTCTTTACGAAAAAATAGTGTATTGATTAACCATCGTGAATCGTTTTCTCGATGGAAAAAAGGGGGCGAGGTATTTGAAGGAAATTCAAGTCAAGGTTTTTGACAATGATGTTGAAAAGGCCATGCGCATTTTAAAAAAGAAGATCCAGAATGATGGTCTGTTTAAACGTCTCAAGCTTAAAAAAAGTTATGAAAAACCGAGTGAATTCAGGCGTCGTAAACAACGCGAGGCCTTAAGAAGAGAACGAATCGCGGCCGCGAGAAGCAATCGATACTCGAAAGGCCGTTTTCGAAGATAGAAAAAATTCCAGCAATAGAGTCCCAACCCGGTACGAATTTATTCTACCGGGTTTTTTATACCACCGGCATAAATTTCATTTGAGCTATGGTGCTATTCCATAGCCCCATAGCTAAACTCAGCTTTATGATTATGGCATCAATAACTCCTTATAACAATTGCCTGAAATCCCTGTACAGCTTGAAAAGGTTTGGAATTATACTTGGCCTTTCGGTGATCAGGGATATTCTTGAAAATCTTGGAAATCCGCAACGAAATTATTCCTGTATCCATGTGGCAGGTACAAACGGCAAGGGATCCGTGGCATCCGGTTTGGCGGCGGTTCTTTACGCTGCGGGATACAAAACAGGGCTGTACACATCACCGCACCTTGTGCGTTTTAATGAAAGAATCGTAATCAATAATAAACCTGTAATCAACCGGGCTGTTGTCGAATCTTATGAGTCAGTAAAAAATGCCCACAAGGGAAATCGTGAGCCCACATATTTCGAGTACGCCACGGCCATGGGTTTGTATGAGTTTGGCAGGCAGAAAGTCGACTGGGCAGTCATCGAAACCGGTATGGGTGGGCGACTGGACGCGACGAATATCATCAACCCGGCCCTTTCCATCATTACCAATATATCAATTGAGCATCGAGAATACCTGGGAAACACAATATCTGAAATCACGGCTGAAAAAGCCGGTATTATCAAGACCGGGAAACCTGTTATCACCGGTGTAAAACAGGAAAAAGCCGCCGAGGTCATCAACCGGATCGCCTTTGAAAAATCAGCCCCGGTTTTTCGCCTGGGAAAAGACTTTAAAATAAGAAAAAAATCTTCCGGTGCATTTACGTATTATGGAATTGAACATACCTGGAAAGACTTAAGCACCGGACTTTTGGGAAATTACCAGGCTGACAATGCAGCAATTGTTCTCGCGGCCTGCGAACTGCTGAATCAAAAAAAAGCGACCCTGCCGATCAAAGATATAAGAAAAGGTCTGAAAGAAAATATATGGCCCGGAAGGCTTGAAATAGTATCCACTTCGCCTTTAATTATATTGGACGGTGCCCACAATCTGGTTGCGGCCCGAAACCTGGCAAAGTACCTGTCAGGTAATCTTTCAGATAAAAACATCATCCTCGTAACAGGAATCCTGGACGACAAGCCATATAAAGCCATGCTAAAAACCCTCCTGCCCATTTGCAAAAAGGTCATCTTAACCCAAGCCGGGATCGATCGCGCCCTGCCCACGGAAACCCTGGCAGCGGAAGCAAAAAAAATAACCCCCCATGTAAAAATGATCCCATCAGTGGCAGAAGCTGTGAATTTTGCAATTCAATCAGCATCCTCAAAAGACGCCATCTGCATTGCAGGCTCCCTCTATGTTATCGGTGAAGCCAAACAGGCTTTAAAGAAAGGTTAGTTGAAGACAGCCCACTTATTTCAACTTAATTAAGGGGTCGGGGAGTTTTTCTCTCAAAGCCGGATTTTAAGCGTAATGAATGATTTGTGATGAAATTGTACACTGTTTGAATGGTTTAGAAGTCGTTAAGGAAAAACAGGGCTGCCCATATTTTTGTATTTAGCGAATCAGCATGTATAAATTCCTGACCGATCGTTTTAATGTTGATATTTGTTTTTACTTTACGAATTCTTAACCATGAGTTTGTACGGTTTCATCACAAATTATTCATGGAGCGGTTGAATAACAAAAAACTCCCCACCCCCTCAACTTAATGAACACAAATTAATTGGAAGATGATCCTAAAAAATGATTTTATTACACGATTTGCCTTCATTTTTTTCATTCTTGACATTTAGCCGGGTTTCCTCTAACTTTTAAGAAATGGATTTCAAACCACTTCAAACAATCATGCGCCCGTAGCTCAGGGGATAGAGCGTCAGCCTCCGGAGCTGAAAGCCGCTGGTTCGAATCCAGCCGGGCGTACCAAAAAGCAAGCGGGTTAGATTATTGATCAAACCCCATGTTCGTCTATTAATTTTTGCAAGGTCTTTTTACACGTGTTCATTTTCGGATATTTCGAAAGACACTTTTTAAGAATGTCAGCCGCCCGGTTCCAACTGCCTCGATTCATATAGGTATAACACCAGTTCAGATAAGCGGTTTCCAGATTTTTCATGACCTCGGTTTTGATTTTTTTATCCCTCGTCAACTTCAATTGCATACCCAGCTTTTCTGTAACCTTATCCCATTCTCCCTTATCCCAGTATACATTGGCCCATGGATTATAAAACCAGCCCTGATCCGCTCCGCACCAGTCTATTTGATTACAATATCCGGAAAACCTCTGAGAAATGACCTCGGTGTTTTTAAATCGCCTTTGCTCCACAAGTTTGATCATGTAGTTATGAATCAACGATATCTGGTTTTCCAGTAAGACCTCTCTGTCCTTCATATTTTTTCCAAGTCTGGGCAAATCTGCCTTCTGTCTTTTTAAAGCCCTGTCATGTATTCCAACCTGGTGAAGAGTATACGCGTATTCGTAATCAAGCCATGATACCATATTTTGAATTTCAGAATCGTCTTTCCACTTTTTTCTAAGCGTTGTGATCTGTGAGTCTGTTCTACCGAATAGTCTTTCAAGTGTTTTAAAATCCTTTTTTGATTTAAGTTTATTAAACTGGTTGTTGTAACCAATCAGCATGTTGAGTTGAGCGGTTCGATTGTTTGGATCGGTATACGCGAATATTTCGCTGATACGCATCCTATCCGAGGGGTTCATCCTTTCGGGATTTGTATGCTGGAAGTTCATATCGGCCGCGATTAAAAGATATGGTGCCAGTATTTGCCTGTTTTGATAATCCTTATAAGTAGATGATCGCAGGCCACGGAGTTTAAACCATTTCCCGGCTTGTTTTTTATAAAACGTTTTATTGTGTACCCATCCATAACCCGTGACCGAAGTTGTTTCCACTTCAATAATATTACCGTTTGGAGATTCGATTTGAACAAACGCATGGGTGGGCAGAAGAATCCCTTTTACATTGATATTAAAATATCTTGCAAGAATCATGTAAAGCATGGCGGAGCTGATGCAGTTGTATTTTTGGGTTGTAAATATATCGGTTAACCGGCTCTGGTTTAAAGAATAGCCGGTCGGGTTTGATCCTTTCGATTTCAAAAAAAATTCGTTGTGCATTGCTTGATGAAGAGCACTCCCCTTTTCCCGAAATGTTTTCGTTTTAGCAATTTCCGGTTTTAACGTCTCGACAAACTCCCGAATTCTCTTTTTTATCTTTTTGTAACTGTTAAAATCCCTCTTGTTTCCGGAAGCAACCACAGCAAGTTTAAGCAGGGCATCCGGATCGCCCTTGCGTGCCTTGTCAAGATTCGTCATGGTCTGGATTTCAAAATCGGTCAATTCGGACCAGAACGGCAGGCTGGATTTTCCGCTGCCATGGGTTTTGATTTTATGGTCTGTTTTTCCACCCGGTTTAACCGTTTCATTTCTACCGGTGACACAGGAAGAAATAAAAATAACAAGGGAAAATATAATGATGAGTATTCTTTTCATCAGATTAGTTGATATGTCTACAGGCAGTTTCAGGGGTTATTTATCTATCCCATACTACACAAGACCTAAAAATTTGTCAATAAATCAGCCATTCTCTTTTTTCGTATATTTTGTGGTTGTATTTTTATATAAATCTGCCAAAGTACAGTAAGTAAAAATCCACGTCCAGAGCCCGGTTTTAGACTTATCCGCCGCAGGCGAATGGCTCCATCACTAAAATTGGACCTGAGGGGAAATTTTGAGACCATTTTTTCACACCCAACCCCATCAATGGAGAAAGGATATGGCTAAAAAACCCATTTTAACCGTATTATTTTTTATCATTCCCTACCTGATTTTTATAACATGCGGGTGCCAGATTGCAAAACCAATCGGAAAAGAGATTGATTTCAACCGATTAAAGGACGGAACATACGAGGGAAGATACAAACAAACACCAAACGATGTGATTGTTAATGTCACCATTGCCAATGGCCGGATCACAAACATCCAGGTAGTGAAGCATTTTTCATCCTGGATCGGCAGTAAAGCCAATGAGATTATTCCCCAGAGAATCATTGATCATCAAACCACACAGGTTGATGCTGTATCCGGAGCCACAAACAGCAGCATCGTAATCATGAATGCTGTACAAAATGCCATCGAAAAAGCATATACAGATTGAGAAAAAACGGCCCTTTTCTTTCTTAACTTTGATAGTGGTTTCTGTGATAGGATACCTGGATCATTTTGGTTCATCCTCACATTAAAAAAGCGGATCTTCATGGTTCATTCCGCTGTTTAGCGTAATGCGGGTTAGTGATCTTCCCTACAAACCGGCCTAAATATTATACCCATCTTCATACGACTATCCCCTTTATTTATCGTTTTTCGCAATCCTCATGCTTTTATTGTAATTTTGATCCTTTTGTGAATAAAATTATACAATATCTGTGCAATAAATCATAACTTCAATACAAATCTCCTTTTCCTGAACATTTTTTTATACGTTCTAACCAACTGTTTTTAAAACCATTACCACCCATATGAAAATAATGGAACGCCTTTTGCTATTATAGTGCTTCAAAACCCTCTCCGGTTAATAACAAGATGGATTAAATAAACACAAAGGCGAAATGGTACACATGAATTCATTATGCAACAAAATCATACAAATCTTAATTGTGTTAATCCTGTTTGTATCCAATAATGCAATATCTGCTGAAATCACACTTCAGTGGGACGCGAATAACGAATCAGACCTGGCGGGATATTTACTCTATTATAAAACAGATGTTTCCGGTGAGCCCTATAATGGTACAGGAGCACTCCAGGGAAATTCACCTATTGAAGTCCCTTTGGGTAATCTGTCTGATCCTGCTAACCCTTCATATACCCTCACAGAACTCGATGGAAATAGAATCTATTTTTTTGCTGTAAAGGCATTTAACAATGAAAACCCCAGGCTTGAAAGCGGCTATTCCAATGAAGTATTGAGTCTCTTGATCACATCCCCAGAAAACGGCTTTCTGGTTCAATGCAGCAATTATACTTCATATCCGATATCTGGCAAAGGTGCTGTCGGAACTACTGTTGAGGTTTTCTCCGGCAATACATCTCTGGGTACAGCCCTTGTCGGGGATGACTGTAACTGGACTCTTAATGCTGATTTTACATTGGTAAGTGAAGACACGATCAGCATTTATGCTGTAAATGTCGGTCTCAGTTCCCTGGCTGTTTCAGGTACAAATGTGGCATCGAATCCCCATATCACATCTCCGGAAAACAACTTTCTGGTTCAGAGCAGCAATTATACTTCATATCTGATATCGGGTACGGGTGTATCAGGGACGACTGTCGAAGTCTTTTCCGGTAATACATCTCTGGGCACAGCCATTGTCGGAGATGACTGCAACTGGACCCTTTATGCAGATTTTACGGATGTAAGTGAAGGTATTATCAGCCTTTATGCCGTAAATGCCGGGCACAGCTCTTTGGCTGTTTCCGGTACGATGGATATTACAGCCCCCGGTATATCCTCCGTACCTCAGGTTACGGTGACGGATACAACCGCTGTCATTGAGTGGACAACAACTGAACCCGGCACCAGCCAGCTGCAGTATGGAACCGTCAGTACCAGCTGGGATGCTTATCCATTTAATGAAAATGAAACCCCGCTCGTAAACACCCACAGTATCGCGATTACGGGTCTTACTGAAAACACCATGTATTATTTCAGGGCAGGCTCCACAGATGGAGCAGGTAATGGTCCTGAACCGGGTCAAACCAATAATCCATCCATTGAATACAGTTTTACGGTTAATGAGGCGGTTCCGCCAAGTATCATCCGGTATCCGGTTGTAAATTATAGCAATAACACAATCCGTATTGTCTATGATAAATCAAACATGCAAAACGCGATGATCGAATCAAACTACCGTTTTGAGCCTTCCCTGAACTTCATATCCACCGGAGGATATGATGATATCACAGATCTCGGTCAAGGGGTTTTTCTGCTGTCCATGACTTCTATTCCTGAAAATGTGATCATCACATTAACAGTCAGCAATATCACAGATGTTGGCAGTCATCCTGTTACCCCTTCCAGTATCAGGATCAATGACAATGACAGCGATAATCTCCCCGACAACTGGGAAATTGCAAACGGTCTGAACCCGCTGATCGATGACAGCATGGAAGATATTGACGGGGACGGGTATACCAATTATCAGGAATTCTTAAGCAATACAGATCCCGCTAATCCTTTATCCATGCTATTTGAAGTCAGAAACGCACTGCCGGAAAATAATTCCGGATATACCGAAGAATCAAGAGTTTCAATTGATTCTTCTTTCGCGATTCTGATCCATTCGGTCAACGGGATAGATATCACACATCCAACAAATATCATATTTTCAATTGAAAAAAATAATGTTTCACATAATCGAAACCTTGGCGCAAATACAGTTCGAAGAATCAAACTCACCGATGATCCGGATACACGGGTGACACTGATATGGGTCGTCTACGATGGTTCCCTGGATACGGGACATTGGGATTTTGATGCCGATATCAACGTCATTGTTACGGCAAATGACATACATGGTTTTTCTATGAATACAGTAGATTATAGTTTTAAACTTGAATCCGAACAGGCCCATAATGAGGCGAGGGACAAGACGGATCAGCTTGATAAAGCGGATGCCGATACAAATGATCCCGACCGTGATGTGGGTGTATTAATCAACAGTGGCGCTCTCAAAGGCGCGGGAGTATTTTACAATAGCAACGAATCGATCAGCCCTGAATTCGGACCCGAAGGTGAAATCCCAGCCATTGATTTACCCGGTATAAATCCAAACAATCAACCGCTCAATTTTCAGCCTCATACTGTCTTTTCAACCCCGGTAAAGATATTTATTCCCAGTTCTGAATCTTCGGACCTGACCGAACAAAGCATTTATTACTTTGACGGGTCCAATTGGACAGAAGCCTGCAGCCCCGACGGCGCTGTCCTTTCAGGAAGTGAACACTGGATTGTACCGGGATCACGGGTGAATCACCAGAATACAAATCCACCCACTATTGAAATAATGATTTACCACTTTACCGGGGTCCAGGCCGGGTCATCAGTTTCTTCCGGCGATAGCTCTTCTTCCAGCGGCGGGAGCGGTGAAAGCAGCGGTGGTGGTGGTGGTGGTGGATGTTTTATCAGCGCGGCAGGCCCGGAAAAGAATATTGAAAAAATATTATGTATATTCCTGCCCTGGATCATTATTATGATCGCCGTTCTTATACGAACCATCAGATTATTATTATTAAAAAAATCGGAAAATCGCTTATAATGTGTATACTTATCATAGATGACGATCGTATGATTCTTGAGCTGATAAAACGGATTCTGGAAATGGCCGGAATCCAGGTCGTAACAGCTGAAAATGGTGAAAAAGGTATTCGAAAATTTGATAACGGGTTTTTCGATATGGTCATTACCGATCTGTTCCTTCCCGTTATCGATGGGAATGCTGTTGCCCGGCACATACGAAATTCTGGTAGAGAACCTATCCCTATCATAGGAATTTCAGCCAGCATTGATTATTTTGAAAACGATATTTTTGATTGTATTATTTCCAAACCTTTTTCAATCAGAAGTCTTTTAAAGAATGTACTAAATTTGTCAACACCGGATTTGTGTGCTGTGCAGAACGTATAAAATATTTTATAAACAAAGTGTATCAAAAGGGTTCATCCGATGGTTTATTAAAGAACAATATGTCCTATTCCATTTATATTATTGCATATATTTAGACCACCCTTTATCGGATATCCCACTCGTTATATCGAATCTCTCTCGATTCCGCATGTTATATCCAAACCTTTCATATTTATAAAAGAATTGACAAAAATCATCCTAAACCGTATAGTTATTTTTGTGTTTCATTTTTTCGCCATTTTCATGGGTATCAACCGTTGAATAGCCTTGAGAATGTACGATAAATTGACCATACCACTTAATAACGATTAATGGGTTAAAAAATATAACAAATTAACAACACTCCAATTGGATCACCAGCAATATGACAAAAAAAAAGATAAATCCTGAAATTTCAATCGAACGCCTAAAGGAAATCTCAACCTGGGTATCATCGGTGCATGACCTTGATCGGCTTCTTGAACTCATTATAGAAACCGCCACCCGGATGATGGATGCCAAAGCCAGCTCTCTTCTGCTTTTAGACAAGAAGCGGAAAAAACTTTATTTTAAAGTGGCCACCGGTGAAAAAAAGATCGATGTAAAAAAATTCGAAATCGACATTGGACAGGGTATTGCGGGTTATGTCGCGGAAAAAGGGGAACCCCTTCTTATCCCTGATGTGACTTCGGATCATAGGTGGTACAAGGAGATCAGTGAGTCCATCGGCTTTCAAACTCAGTCAATCGCTTGTGTTCCGATGAAGGTGAACGGTGAAACAATTGGAGTTGTTGAAATCATTGACAAAACAAATGGAGCACCCATTGAGGGAGACGACCTTCAGGTTTTATCAGCCTATGCGGAGCTTGCCGCGCTTGCAATCGGCAACGCCCGGAAAATTGAGCGGAACCGAAAAAAAATAAAAGACCTCACCAGAGAACTCGATGTTAAGTATGAAATCATAGGGGAAAGCGATTCTCTGAAAAAAGTAATCTTTGATGCGATTAAAGTTGCAAACTCAAAAGCGAGCACCCTGATTCTTGGGGAAAGCGGCACCGGAAAAGAACTTTTAGCCAGGTTGATCCATCGAACCGGTTCCCGTAAAGAAAAACCCATGATTATTTTAAACTGTGCGGCACTTCCGGAAACGCTTCTGGAAGATGAATTATTCGGCCATGAAAAAGGCGCGTACACCGGTGCGGCGGGACGAAAAATCGGTAAATTTGAACTGGCCGATGAGGGAACCATCTTTTTGGATGAAATCGGTGAAATGAGCCCCAGGATGCAGGCAAAGCTGCTTCGAATTCTTCAGGAAGGTGTTTTTTACCGAGTCGGGGGAAATACATCAATACCTGTCGATGTCAGAGTCATTTCGGCCACAAACAGAAATATTACAGAAGATGTCGCTGAAGGCCGCTTCCGGGAAGACTTGTACTACCGCTTGAATGTGATTGAAATTCATATGCCGCCGCTGAGGAACAGGATAACAGATATCCCCCTGCTGGCTCAGCATTTTTTGGATATCGCTAAAAAGGAACGGGGATTGTCTAAACTCTCAATATCCAAGGCCGCGTTGGACGAAATGCTTACCTACGACTGGCCGGGAAACGTCAGAGAACTTAAAAATGCTCTTGAACGAGCTGTGGTAATGGGAAACACCCATGAAATCCTTCCCCAGGATCTTCCAAATTTTTCAGCAAACCCAAAATATCCGGGTATGGAAATTGGATTAACCCTTAAGGAAGCGATTGATTGTTTTAAAAAGGAATTTATTGGACTTAATTTGAGACATACCGGTGGTAATCGGAGCAAGGCCGCTATAAATATGCAAATCCAGAGGACCTATCTCTCCCGCTTGATTTCAAAATATAATGTTCGGTAGAAAACACGAAAGAAAAATAAACAGGCCTGCAGGGGCCGGCCACTGTGCCTGCTCTCATTCCGTATTAAGGCGATCCCCTTTATGTCCATGACTTGTCACGGCTGCCCTGTGCTGACGAATGCCATTGCGGTTAGATAATTTGTCCTTCTTTAATGATGGATCCCATTCAGGAGCTGAAAATCAAAAATCAGGAGACACACTATAGAAAAAAACTGGGATTAACCCGTTCCCCTTTTTCATCCGGGGTTGAACAGGATTTTTACTGTTCTCTTCAATCATTTGAACAGCGGTTGAATATATTGCATCGCCTGGTACAGGGCAGAGATTTTCTCATCCTGGTTATCGGTGAAAAAGGCAGTGGTAAGACAATGCTGCTCAAACGTTTTCTAACCCATGCAGATGCGAACTGGCGCAAATGCCGTATTCACGCCCGGACCTCCGGGCAGGATACCGGTTTTTCCTTTGATAATCTTAACCATCACCCGGCTTTTATATTGCAGGATGCTCCCTTACCGGTTGTCATGTTTGATGATGCCCATGAACTTACAGATATTGAATTGCAGTATCTTTTAAAAGACGCGCTCGCGCCAAACAGCACTCGAAAACTAAAAAGGCTGGTTCTTTTTTGTGAACCTGCCATCCATTCAAAATTGGCCGGCCTCCCATCATCAATTACCGGAGAAACCACTGTCAATAAACTTTTCATACCACTTATAGACGAAAAAGATACTGCTGAATATCTCAAGCACCGTCTTTTTATTGCAGGGTATATGGGGAAATCCGTATTTAACACGGCTTGTGTAAAATGGATACACAGGGCTTCTGATGGTCTTCCCGGGCTGATTAATATAAAAGCCCATAATTGGCTGGAACAAAAGTATTCCAGGAATAAGCAGGGAATATTGAAAAAGAGCACCCGTGCGATCCTGTCCATATGTCTTTCAGCTGTTTTAATTCTCGCCATACTCTTAATCAGCCTGATAAACCGTTCACCTGGACCGGTCAAAGATCATTCACCGGATAGCAGTGCCCGGGTGCCAAGTTCCCATGAAGCTCCAAAAGTGCCGCCCAACACTATCCCTGCTACAGGCACACCCAACAAATCGTTCACGGCCCATTCGAAAATCGATACAAATTTCATTATTTTTCGGGAGCCCTGGATCCGATCTCAAAATTCATCTGCTTATACGATACAAATTATCGGAACCCGGAGTGAAGAAGCATTGATTCAATATATCAGGAAGCATAATCTCCCGTCCAGGGGAAAAGTGGCCTATTATCAGTCAGAATACAAAGGGGCTCCCTGGTTCCAGGTCATCTACGGTATTTATCCTACTCCCCAAAAAGCGACGGAAGCCATAGACAAACTGCCTGTTGATATTCGAAAATTATCACCCTGGATACGCAGTATATCATCCGTAAAATCGGTATTGGGAAAAAATAAAAAAAATTAGATGCGAAAAATAAAAAAAATACTCACGTGGTCTTTGACCGGTTCCGCGGTCTTTTGTTTTCTCCTGCTGATTCTGTTCTTTCTCTCTTCCAGATTACTGAACACCGAATCGATAAAAAATAAAATACTTTTCGCCGCTTCGCAAAAATTGGGCGGTACTCTGAAATACCATAGGGTAAATTTGAGCTTATTCCCTCAACCGAATATTGCACTGCACAAGGCAAGCCTTTCGATTTCTGATAATGTGACAGGCACATTGAAAATCCTGAAATTATATCCTGAAATTATTCCCCTTATTAAAGGGCGTATACAGCTAAAGAAAATTCGCTTCGTACAGCCTGTTTTTAATATCAGACTTCCATCAAAATACCATAGGATGATTGAAAATAAAAAACCGGTTTCATATAATACTGTAAAAATCGCAATCATTTCAGCCCTTGCGTATGATGTTTTCAACATTCCGGGTCTTTCAATAAAAATAAAAAATGGCCGGGTTAACATATTGGATAACAAGCAAATTGTTACCCGTTTCAGCAATATAAAAGCCAGTCTTTTCAAAGAAATGGATGAGCTCCACATGGATGTCAACTGCAATTCGGATATCTGTGATGAAATAGCATTAGAATGGCAAGTAAACCCGTTGGATTTCATATCCAGGGGGAAAATCTTCTTAAATGGAATGAATCACCAGGTCATGTTAAATTATTTCTTTCCCCATTCAAAATTACGTGTGGAAAACCCTGATAGTAATATACATCTTAATTTCAAAACTACCGATGACAATATGCTGCTTGCAGATATAAAAGGAAAGTTGAAATATCTAAAGCTCCAGAAAAAAAATGTGAACACCGCTATAAAATTCAAGCCTTTTTCGGGTTCCCTTAAAATCGGAGAAGAGAATACATCATTCAACCTGACCCGGTTTGCGCTCGACTATCCGAAACTTAAACTCTCAGGTAAATTTCTTTATCGATTTAAAGATTCCCAAACCAATATAGATATGTCGGGTACAGATATCAATGTAAAATCTTTACGTGAAATATTGTTATTTCTTTCAGGAGACAATGAGATCATCAAAGAAGTTTGCCGGGTCGTAAAAGATGGACAGGTTCCAGAACTTACATTTAAAACTGAAGGAAAGACATTGACTGAGCTGGGTAGTCCGGATCATGTTTATGTTTCATTCAAGGCCCTTAATAGTAATATTTTTGTACCGGAAGCATTGCTCGATTTGAAAGACGCAAGCGGCAATCTCGTTATTTCCAAAGGAATGCTTACCGGAAAAAATCTCAACGCCAGGCTGGGAGATTCTCACGGGGAAAACGGTTTTCTGGAAATCGGGCTTCTCAGCGGTGACGCCCCATTTAACCTGGAAGTCATGTTAAAGGCAAATCTCGCGCAGCTGCCGCCGATACTTCAGCGTGTGGTTCCGGACAAGACATTTCAAAAAGAACTTTCTTATGTGGAAAATATTGAGGGCAGAGCAGAAGGAAAACTTGTATTAAGCGGTAAGTTGAATAATATCAGCACCATGGTGGATGTCTCATCCGGCAGCTTATCAGGGTATTATAAACGGATCCCCTACCCGATTAACATTAAAAAAATGCAGTTTGACCTGGATAAAAAACATGTGGTCATTAAAAATGCTGACGGCACGGTTGGACACTCATCTTTTTCCGGTCTGTCAGCCGACGTCAGTTTTCAGAAAACACCAAAACTGGTTCTAAGTGCCGAAAAATCCGATCTCGACTTAAAAGAGGTTCATAAACTTCTCCTCTCATTTGAAAAAACGAAGAAAGAGTTTGAAAAAACAAAAATTGAATCCGGCCGCTGTCTTCTTACTAAGGTGAAAATAGAAGGTCCGTTTCTAAATATCAACAAGTGGAATTATGAAACATCAGGTGAACTGAATAACTTGTCCATGAATTCTTCAGAATTCGCGGGACCACTGTCAGTAAGAAATAGCCGTTTTGTGGTCGGAAGCAGGGATTATCATAAGAAATCAACGATTTTCATTTACCTGGAACCCACATCTTTTGACTACGATCACAGAGAACTGAACCTGAATGGAAACATCGTTATCTCGGAAAGTGATATTCAGTTGGACATGGATCTGACAGCGGGTTATATCGATTGGGATTATATAAAAAATCTAATAGAATCTCATGCTGAAAAGCCGAAGGAGAGTCAAAAACCTTTACTGGGTTATATCAGGCTGAATATCCTGAGTCTGGGATTTCATGATTTGAACATCGAATCTGTCCGCGCGAACTTGTATATCAAACCGGATCGTTTTTTTATTAATCTCACCAGAGCTGGAATATGCGAAATTTCCGTGCCCGCGAGTTTAACCATAGATCCATCTAAAGTTGAACTCTCTTTTACTCCGACGGCAAAGAACAAGGAAGTTTCTAAATCTCTTTCCTGCTTCTGGAATATGGAAAATTCGGCTACCGGATCATTCGATCTAACCGGTAAGTTTCATGCAAAAACAGACACCGGTGCGTTTCATACAAAAACA
>JAUVGT010000226.1 GCA_030593645.1 Deltaproteobacteria bacterium | reverse complement strand
GCACCAGGCCAATGCTGATTTTGAGCTGCTTGACAAGGAAGTTAACAATATCGTATGGACCTTCACCAATCTTTTTCCCGGATGCCTGATCAAATCCATTGATAGTATTCGCGCGAAGAAAAAATTCTTCTGGGATTACTCAAAGAATTACAACAGACACTGGCTGGCGGCCAACATGGGCGGGGAAGCTTTCCTTGGTTTTGGTGCTTTCAATACCAAGAAAATCACCGGTCAGGATACGATCGATTTTATCAAATTTCGTCAGAATATTGCAGAATGCAAAACATGGGACATGGATATGTTCGCAGAAGCTATGGGAAAACCCAAAGAATAACCGTATCTTCATATTTCTCCTTAAAACAGCAGAGGTGCACCGTTTGGTGCCCACTGCTGTTTTTTTTTGTTCTGGATATTAAAATAACCCTTCAAAAAGTCAAAGAATTGACAGTGTCAAAAAAATATGTGTTCAATGGTTTAACCGAATGTGCTGAAAATATTGTAATATATAAGAATTATTATATAATTGTTAACTATTTAATCATAAGTTGAAAAAATGATATCTTTATTTTAAATTTTTCATATGCGGGGACTTGAAAAATAGTTGAATATTCTTTATAATTATAAATGTTTAAAACACTATTTATTAACGGGCATCCTCTCTATATATTGAATGTAAAACACAAACATAGATCGGCACGAATCATGCAGTTATATTCTGAATGATGATAAACCATCGCGTTGACCGGCACCACTACCGGCTTGAAAAAATTGGAGAAAATAATGGATCGATACAGCAATCAGGAAAGAAGAAAAAATAAACGGATATTTTTTACAAATGAAGACGGGATAGAAGGAGTTTTCAAGTTTCCCGATAAAGAGCCGATAACCACAAACATTATGAATCTGAGTTCGGGAGGGCTTCAATTTGTTCTCGACAGGAAACAAATCGAAAAAATAGCTAAAGGGGATCACCTGCTACTCGAAAAGATTAAAGGGAATGAGGAACTTGATTTTTTAAACAATATAAAACTTGAGGTAAAATGGATCCTCGATCTCCAATTCTTTGAGCACGCCGGAATCGGATGTGAATTTAAAGATATTCCAAACAGTGTGGTTGATTTAATGGAAAAATTTGTCGAGGATATCGATTCAAAGCAAAAATATACGGTTAAATCAGAATAATTCTGTATATGGGTCCGATAAATAAATCAAAGCGGAAGTCAATGACTTCCGCTTTTAAATACTGTGAGAAATCGTCTCTACCTGCAAGCTTTAATCACTTTTTCAAATCCGGGCAGTGAATTAACGATCGTATCATCATCAACGCAGAATGCGATTCTGAAATACCCCGGTCCAAGAAACCCGCTCCCCGGAACGGTGAGAATTAATTCTTCCCGAAGCGCGTCCACAAACTTTACATCATCTTCAATCGGTGATTTTGGGAAAAGATAAAAAGTTCCCGGGGGTGTGGTAAATTCATATCCGAAATCAGACAAACCGTCACACAAGAGGTCGCGTTTTCTTTTGTATTCAGATACATCCACACTGATGCCCTGAAGTCGTCCGACCGCTCTTTGCATGAGAGCCGGCGCGTTTACATATCCCAATATTCTGTTTGCCAGTGCCAACCCGCCAAAAAGTTCTTCTTTGTGAGCGGCATTGGGGTTAACCGCCATAAAACCGATACGTTCACCAGGTATGGATAGGTCTTTGGAATAAGATGTAACCAGGATACTGTTTTTATAGCACGCAAAAATACTAGGGACCTTGATCCCGTCAAAGACTATCTTTCTGTAAGGTTCGTCAGATATCAGATAAATGGTTTTGTTTAACTCTTTTTCTTTGTCCGTGAGGAGAGCGGCTAGTTTTTCAAGACTCTCTTTTGAATATACTTGTCCGGTCGGATTGTTCGGGGAATTGATCAGGACCGCTTTGGTTTTCTCATTTATCGCATCGGCAAAGGCTTCGATATTCAATGTAAAATCGGGATGAGTCGGAACGGTTTTTAACACCCCGCCATAGTTACCGGTATAAAACTTATATTCCACAAAACAGGGTACGGGTGTGATCACCTCATCTCCCGGATCAAGAATCGCACGGAATACAGCATTTAAGGCCCCCCCGGCGCCGACTGTCATAATCATTTCGTTTTCAGTGACTTTTACTTCCTGCTCACCGGAAATAAATTCTGCCACTGAAGCCCGGACATCAGGGTACCCGATATTCGGCATATATCCGTTGTCACCCGGTTTGCTGTTTTTAATGATGTCCAGAAGTGTTTCCCTGAAGGCTTCCGGCGGGGGGAGATTGGGGTTTCCCAGTGTAAAATCAAAAACGTTTTTAGCCCCATGTTTCGCTTTCAGGCGAGCACCTTCTTCAAACATTTTTCTGATAAATGACGAACCTGCCATGGCCTCTTTAATATTTTTTGCAACGGTCATGATTATACCTCTGAAAATTTATGGATTATAAGAACTGAATGGGAATAGCCATTCAAAATGGTGTAGTTCCGCATAAGTTATATTTTTTATATGATAGCCGCCACATTAGTCAAGTCAGAAGTTTGTATCGTTTTTGTATTGGCGTTTCAGTATCTGCTATTTTTCCTTCAACTCATCCCACTTGTAATCGATGAGTTCCAACAGAACGCCGTTTACCTTTTTGGGGTGGATAAACGCAAATTCACAGTTCCTGAATGGCCTGGCAATTTCTCCACTGGAATCAGGTATAAACGGGTAATCTTTTTTCGATAGTTCGTCAACCGCTTCACGGGTGCTATCCACATTTAAACTGATGAGCATGACGCCTTCACCGTTTTTTTCGATATATTTAGCAACATCACCGTCCGGGCTGGTCGATTCCATCAGCTCAAATCCAACTCCGCCCAGCCAGTACCGTGCCACACGGATCTTTTCCGGTACATCCACATAGGGATCATCCGGTTTCGGCTTGCCGAGTATGGGTTCCCATTTTTTCCTGGCCTCGTCCAGGTTTTTTACCGCAATACATATATGATCTATTTTATTGATGTTCATTTCGTGCCTCCGTTAGTGAACATGTTTTTTTTATGATTTTAAGCTGTACTTCAAATTTTCAGTCATCTTTTTCGCGGCTGAGAAGGGGTCGGTTTTGAATTGTTTCAAAGAATCTGTAAGGGTAATATATTTCGGGTTGGTGAGAATAAACTGTAAGGTTTTCTCTGTAACATGATCCGTGATTAATCTCTTGAAAAAGTACAGAGATCGACGCGTGGAAATTTCATCAAATCGATGATTATTCATTAGATGTTCACGATGGGAATCAAAACCCCGGATCAGTTCAGTAATACCTTTGTTTTCTTTTCCCACGGTTTGTATCAGCAGTGGTTTCCATTCATCTTCAGGAATATTTTTTGACTGGAGCATCGTATTGAGGTGGTTCATCGCCATATCAGCATTCGGGTGATCAGATTTATTCATGACAAATATATCTCCAATCTCAAGAATACCCGCTTTCATGGCTTGTATATGATCACCCATACCCGGAATTGAGATTACCGCTGTGGTATGGGCAATTTGATCTATTTCAACCTCATCCTGACCGATTCCAACGGTTTCAATAATAATGGGATCATATCCCATGGCGTCCAGGACGATCATCGTGCCGAAGACAGCCCGGCTCAATCCGCCCTGGTAGCCGCGAGTGGCTATCGATCGTATAAAAACTCCCGGATCATCAGCATGATTCCTCATTCTTAACCTGTCGCCAAGGATTGCGCCGCCGGAATTGGGACTGGAAGGATCTACCGCGATCACACCCACTTTCAATTTTTTTTGGCGATATTCGGTGATCAGTTTTTCAATGATGGTGGATTTACCTGCTCCGGGAGGGCCTGTGATGCCGATAACAGCCGCCTTGCCTGAATGAGGAAAAAGATATTCGAGTCCTTTTGTGCCTTCCGGGTTCTGCTCCTCAAGAAGGCGAATCAGGCGTGCGCCGGCCCGTTGATCACCTTTGAGAGCTTGTTTAGCGTATTCTATCATATAAAGAATTCAGGTATACACACCAAATCTGATCCATTTGAATTTTTCCTGGAGTTCATTTGAAACATTCTTACCGACCCGCCCCATGAAGAGATTTTCCGGTTTCAAACAAATATTGGGTTCGTTGGTCTGGTATTCCATAAATCCATAAGGAGAAAATACTTTTATCAGCATTTTTCGGTATTCCTGTGCTGATTTACGAGTACCGTCCAGATCCCATGTCCATGAATAACCAACCATGTAAATAATCATATCTTCGATTTCAGGGTTTATCAGAACCATATTCAGCATATTAATGGCGATTTTCTTCGAACGCTGGTCTCTGGCTACTTCCAGCGCTTTAACCTCCATCATCATCTCAGGGCCCAATTGAATCCATCGTTCATCAGTTGAAGGATAAGTAAGCACACCAAAACCAACAATCAGATTTTCATCGGTTAAGGCAAGCGTCACATTCGATCCCGACTGCGCTGCTTTTTTTTCCAGGGTTTCCCTTTTGGTATACAATGATTTATAACTGGCATGGGTTCCAAATTGAGAGCTGTATTCATAAGCACTGATTTCTTCAGGCGTGCAATTCGCTCGTATCCGTACCTGTCCATCTGAGGTGGAGAGGGTAAGTTCCTTTTGAGAGGGTTTATTCATAAATTTAGGATCACTGTTTTAAAAATCACCCCAGGTTTTGTGGAGACGTTTTACCATGATCTGCAGGTCATACCGTGTGCCCCTTGAGCTTTTGACGTAATCCTTTAAGGTCGCGACCTTAAAAAAGTCGAGTTTATGGGCAGATTCAATGGCGGGATCTTCTTCACCGATTACAAAATCCGCCCGGATATCATCAAGACCCTTATCCATTCCAAGTTGGATCAGGTCAAGCAGCATCCATGTGCCGAGCCTTTTATGCTGATATTTTGAATCGACCATAATGCGAAGGCGGCCCACATGTTTGGTACACCCGAATTCATGGGTTAATAGACCGGCATGGGCAATAATTCTGTTCTTCGCGGCCGCAACAATTGAAAAGACAAGGCCTTTGTCAATATCCTCGATCCACTTGTGTATAACAGCCTTATTGGTAACATCATATTTCAAGTACCAGCGGTCTTTTTCAGGTATGGACTTATAGAAATAAATAAGCATTGATTCGTCATCCTTTTCAAGAGGGCGGATAATGGCTTCGGTCCTGTCCTTAAGTATTACTTCTTTTGGATATCTCAACGGGTTAACCTCCCTTGGCGTGATGTGAAACAGAGAAGAGATCGAATAATATTTTTTATCAATATGGTTGGGATGTGTCAAGATTATAGTAAAGATGAACGTCCAACATCGGTTCGAACCTGGCACTCGTTCGTAGTTGTGAGGGACACTGAAGCCCTCCCGGGTAAGGTTGATGGTCTCGTAAAAAGTCCGAATTAGACGGTTTCGTAAAGAGTTCAAATTCAAGGCATGCAAATTTTGTAATGATGAAACGTACTTATCGGACCCGCCCTGTTAAATCTGTCTTTTTATTTAACAGGGGAGTTGAATCATTGCAAAATGCAGCACAACGCAGAAGTTAGACTTTTTACGAAACCGTCAAGGTTAGTCAGCCGCCCGGAAGCAAGTGATCTTAGAAATAGGAGGTTTGCGAGTCCAGCGAGGTGAAGGGTGTATGCCCTAAGGCTACGCCTCTACAAGTGTTCGACCCACCGTCGCCGAGGATATTGCGGACAAGCGTTCAATCTTTTTATTAAACGTTCGATCTTTGTTTTGTATGCCTCCGAATTCAGCCCATGCTTTAAATAAACTCATTTCGAAAAAAATATCTAAACCATCCCCTCACTCATAAAAATATAACCAACTGTAAAAACACTGAAAACAGATACAAATAACAATAAAAAAGAGTAAAACTACCTAATAAAAAATGAGTGTTTCCCCGGATTGATTTCATTATAAATTCAGTTATATTGTTTTAAAAAACAAAAAAGGAGGTGAGACAATTGATGAACTTAAAAAGAAACATCGCTTTGATTCTTGCAATGGCAATGATTATGGCTCTGGCCGGACCGGTTTTGGCTGGAAGTGTCGGAAAGGTTAATATTAACACGGCGTCTCTTGAAGAGCTGACCCAGCTGAAAAATATTGGAACAAAATACGCTGAAAAAATCATTGAATATCGTAAAACAAACGGCCCATTTAAAAAAGGTGAAGATATCATGAATGTTAAGGGTATCGGATCAAAAACCTGGGAATTAAACAAAGATCGAATTGTAGTAAAGTAATGATTGCATTTTAAACTGTAAAGCCGTTTCTTAAATTGAATGGGGTTGAAAACCCTCCACCTCAGTTAAGGAACGGCTTTACTATTAAATCATTGATTTTTCCTCCACACATGCTAAATTTCCTCTATGGCCATGGAACAAAACGAACAGGAAGAATTTCTTTCAAATGTCAGAAAAGCTCTGGGTGTAAATCCTATCCAGAAACGTGATAAACCGGATATTTTTAAAGAATTTAAAGACAAAAACCCTGATAAAACGTTAGAGACGATAAACAACCGTACAGTTGATGAGAAAAAAGCCCTTCTTGAAATTCTGATTAAAGAAGCGGACTCCCTAAACCTGAATATTATTCCGATAAAGGATTTTAAAACAGCCGCGAAAAAGATTGCCGCTCTTGCTGAAGAAAAGGAACCGGAATGGGGTGAAAAAAAACAAATAATCGCATGGAAACATCCTTTGGTTGAAAAACTCGATCTTAACTCAATATTGGAAGTCTTAAAAGCTCCAATACCTGTATGTTTTACTGATCTTGCACATGAAAAAAAAATCGGCAGGAAACAGAATGATACCATTCGAATGCAGATGATTCATTCATATATCGGTGTGACATCAGCTGACTATTGCCTGGCTGAAACAGCGACCCTTGTGATGAAAACCAGGCCGGGTCAGGCCAGATCGGTTTCCCTGTTACCGCTCATCCATATTGCAGTGATCCGTATTAATCAGATCATTAAGAATCTGAAAGAATTGTATACTATCCTTGTATACAAACAGGATGAGAAGGAAGAGGGATTAACCAATTGTATGACATTTATATCCGGACCCAGTAAAACGGCAGACATCGAAGGTGTGATGGTACATGGTGCTCACGGTCCGCGCGAGGTGTATATTTATGTGATTACCGATGAGTAAAAAAGACGAACGTCGAACACTCTATTACTTGGTTGAAGTATGTAAGTGCTTTCTATTATTTTATAACCCTGTACTTCACAAATATCCGGTCTTTACCAAGACGCTCCAGGTGGACCAGCTCGAGATCCATGGGCATTTTTTCAGAAAACAGAGAAAGACCTTTACCAAAAATAATCGGGCAGTATGTAATGCAGATTTCATCAATCAGGTTTTCACGCGCGAAGAGGGTATTAATTGTAGAACCGCCAATCAGAACGACCTCGGAGAACCCTTCTTTTTTCAGAGAATTTAGAAGATCCCTTGGATGTTTATCAGTAAAAACAAGGTCATCCTGTTGGGAAACTCTGTCCTTATTCCGGGTCAGTACAATATTTTTTCGACCGGGCAGTACCCTGTCGATTGTATCATGTGTTTTTGAACCCATGATGATCACACCGGCTTTCATCGTAATTTTCCAGAACAACTTCTTATCATCATGACCTGACCAGTCCGGATAATCATGTGAAGATCTTCCGCTCCGACCATCTGCCGTCAGTGCCATTAATAGAATTGTTTTCATAAATCTGGCTTAATTATTTTAAATAATGAGATTATTTGATCAATATCTAAGATTGATTCCATTCATAGCTGTTGCGAATACGAACACGCGCTTTCATGCGTTCAAACAAGCGAAAAAGGCCGTAACGAGTACGGTCAAGAAAAATAAAATTAGTATTGATATCCCTGAAATTTTTCCGCAGCCTGTAAACTTCATTCATTAACTGCTTACCCTCAAGAAAAAAATGATCATGTTTGCCGAAATCAAAAAATTCTTCTTTGTAAAGCCTGCCGAACCATTGCCCGATTCGATAGAATACATTGAAAAACTGATCTTCAGTATCATTATCCAGATCGGGTAGAGAAATTTTTAAATTTTTCATTATCCTTAGATAGTCTGATTTGTCGCCATGGATGGATA
>JAUVGT010000053.1 GCA_030593645.1 Deltaproteobacteria bacterium | reverse complement strand
GTCCGAATGAGACGGTTTCGTAAAAAGTTCAAATTCAAGGCGTGCAAATTTCGTAATCATGAAGCGTACTTATAGTACGTTGAATGATTGCGAAATGCAGCACAACGCAGAAGTTGGACTTTTTACGAAACCGTCAATATTGGCTTGTTTTAATGCGGATTTTATCATAAGGGCATTAAATGAGAAGGATATAAATCGACAACTTGAGTTTGATACATTTCTAATTACTGACCCGGTTTCCAACTATTATAGGCAATAGATTTTTCCATAAGAAATAGTGACGCGGAAGGGGTATGATATGTTGAAAAGAAAAGAAATAGTCATGACGACACTGATCATCGCCGCGTTATTTTTTCTCGGGAGCTGCGGCGGGGGTAAGTTAAAGGTAAAACCTGTTTCAAAAACTAAAAATCCAGCTGAGCTGATCAGTCGACTTGACAATGATATAGCCAATGCTCGAAAAAATCAGGTCAATGTTTTGTCTCCGATCATGTTTGCTAAAGCAGAAGAGTCTTTGACAAGCGCGAAAAAAAGATTGGCAGCCGGTGGTAAGTTGTTAAAATTACGGGAAGATATAACGATGGGACGCACGCAGCTGTCCAGTGCGGAGAATAAGGCTCAAATATCCAGAAACATCATCGCGAAAACGATTCAAGGCCGTGATATGGCCCGATCCGCGGGTGCTGTAAAATTAGGTAAGGATTACACGGTAGCAGAGGAAGCTTTTCTTGACCTTACAAAAGCGCTCGAGAAAAATAATTTAAAATACACCCAAAAAAACAGGGAAAAGGTTACTGAAAATTTTCGTCAGCTCGAGTTGAGAGCGATAAAAACCAGAACCCTTGGTAAGGTCAGAAAACTGATTGCAGAGGCCAGAAAAAATGGGATTCACAAGATTGTTCCAAAATCATATGCGTTAGCCCATAAGGCACTGAATGAAGCAGATGAATTTATTACAAAAAATCCGTATAAAAAAGAAATAATGCGGGAAAAAGCCGATTTTGCTCTGTTCATGGCACTGCGGATGATCGAAATCGCACACCACAGTGAGAAAATTGAAAATATGCGGTCTGAAGGTATTGCGATTCTGCATGAAGGAGTCATCTATAGAATTGCAGAAAGACTTTCAGCCCAGGACATGCGCAATCATTCTTTTGATATGCAGGTTGATAATATATTAGAAACAATCCAGGCCAAGGAATATGACAGGGTATTTTTAAAAGAAAAGAACAGGGAGTATCTGGCCAGGATTGATATTTTGAAAAAACAGATCGCCGGGCTTGAAGGCCAATCAAAGGAACAGCTTGCGGCAAAGGAACGTCTTATTGCTGAAAAAAGATTTAACCAGTTATTCTACAAAGTACAGGATTTTTTTAAATCAAAGGAAGCTGAAATCTATAAAAAAGAAAACCAGTTGATTATTCGTTTAAAGGCCATGAAATTTCCGGTCGGTAAGAGTGTGATCCTCCCGAGTAACTATGCGCTACTGAGTAAGGTCCAGCGGGTCATTCGAACATTCGGAGAAGTGGACGTGGTAATTGAAGGCCATACAGATAGTACCGGATCGGCTGATTTAAACGAGCATCTTTCTGAACAACGCGCGGACGCGGTAAGACAGTATTTGGTTGCCAACGAAACACTTCCATTTGATAAAATTATCGCGGTAGGGTACGGTTCCACGCGTCCGCTCGTGTCAAATAGTACAGAAAAAGGCAGGGCGATTAATCGCAGGATCGATCTGATTATTACTCCATATTTTAAACTGACAAGGTAGACAGGTAATTTTAAGGTTATAGGGGCTGGCCAATGTTCATGCCCATTGGACCTCACTAATAAATTCCTAACTTACTCTGGTTGGAATGATCGGGAAGAAAAATGTGTGGACGGTTTGTAAATCATAATTCCCTCAGTAAAATTGAAAAGACATTCAATGTGGACACTGTAACCTGTGACGCAGTGGAGAACTACAACGTGGCACCTGAACAGGAAGTTCTGTCTGTGATTCGGTATTCTGATACAAGATTGGGTAAGCTCCATTGGGGATTTGTACCGCACTGGTCAAAAGATCTTTCCATGGGTATCAGAATGATAAATGCACGCAGTGAAACCTTATCCGAAAAACCAAGTTTCCGTGATGCGTTTGAAAAAAGGCGATGTTTAATCGTCGCGGATGGATTTTATGAATGGAAAGGTGAAAAAGGAAATAAACAGCCCTGGTACATCACACTGCCTGAAGATGCGCCGTTTGGTTTCGCAGGGTTATGGGAAATATGGAAAGGAGGAGAAAGTGAATACAAATCGTGTACGATTATTACTACTGACGCGAGTGAATCAATAAAGGGTATTCATCACAGGATGCCGGTTGTTTTAAAACCCGAAGCGTATGACTCATGGCTTGACCCGGGGAATCATAACGTGGAAGAGCTAAACCGGATTTTAAAAGACGGCGCTGTGAATGATTTTAAATACTACCCTGTATCAAAACGGGTAAATACTGTCCGAAATAATGATGAAAAATGCATTGCACCACTTGAAAAAAATGAACGTTGAATGTGGAGGCGCTTCGCTTTATCTGATTTAATTGAGTTTTGAATTGAAGGAAAATTAAATCGAATTTAATCCTTTAACTCATAACTTAAAACTCAAAACTCATAATTTTTTTATCAGCCCCAGGTATTCCGCTTGTTTCCATACTTGTTTAGCAAGGCGAAATGTGGCTTTGTCAATCATGTGGCCATTCACCGAGGCGGCTCCCAGACCTTGTTTTTCTGCTTCTCGATAGGCTTTTAAGATTTTACCTGCACGATTTATATCTTCCTTTGATGGAGTAAATACCTGGTTTATCACATCAAGCTGGTTCGGGTGGATCGCCCATTTTCCATCGCAGCCGAGAGCACAGGCTGTAACAGCGGAACGTTTTAATCCTTCAGTATCTATGAAGTTACCGTATGGTGAATCAATAGCTATCAGACCGTTTGCCTTGGCCGCCATCACTAACCTGCTGATGGCAAAATTCCAGCGGTGTCCGGGGTAGAGGTCTTCTTCTTTTTCTCCGTGACCGGATATTGACACAAGTTTTGCACCTACTGACGCGGAGTAATCGGCAACTCCGAACACAAGCGTTTTTAGCCGATTGCTTGCCTTCGCGATATCAGAAATATTTTCAAGCCCTTCGGCAGATTCAATGATGGCTTCTATCCCTATCTTGTTTGAAAATTTTTTATGCAATTCAATGCCGTTTAGCATACGGTCCGCAAAGTTGATGTCAGCACTGTGATCAACTTTTGGGATGACCACGGAATCGAGCATATGCCCTGCGCTTTCAGAAACCGAAAGGAGATCACGGTAAGCAAAGGATGTATCAAGACCATTAATCCTCACTGTAACAATCCTGTCTCCCCAGTCAAGGGAAAGAAGTGAATCGATCACTATACTGCGCGCTTTTTCCTTTGCACCGGGAGGGACACTATCTTCAAGGTCAAGCATGATCACATCAGCCTTGCATGAGCTGGCCTTTTTATGCATTTTCTTATTATTACCCGGGACGGACAGAATAGATCTTCTCGGTTTCATGAGCTGAAAATACCCTTTAAATAATAATTTGTGGATCATTTTTAAATTAGCTGTTAAGCTTTTAATTATTTTTAATACATAATTTCATGCTAATCAATTCATTTTTTAGCTTTACAATTTTAAAAATAAAATTAAGAATAAGAAATTGAGTTCTATCGAAAATATTAATTTAAAAAAGAGGGTATTAAATTTCCACAGTATACCTTCAACAGAACTTTACATAACTTAATAAGAGTTTGTAATGGCCGTTGTGGCTTACGCATGGACTCTCATAGCAAAGTTTACTGAAAATGAGGGCAAAAGGAACAAATGATAATTCAAAGGGAAAAGGATCTTTATGAATGAATTGCTAATCATATCTTTTGTTATTATTTTTGTTTGGACGGTCATTTTACTAATGATGTTTTTTATAGTCTTAAAACAGGGCAGGAATCTGGCAGAAATCAGCGGCAAAATATCTTTTGTGGAGGATCGACTGGAGCATACCGGCAGTCTGATAAAAGATGAAATA
The DNA here is from genome assembly GCA_030593645.1 of Deltaproteobacteria bacterium. GTDB lineage: Bacteria > Desulfobacterota > Desulfobacteria > Desulfobacterales > JAUVGT01 > JAUVGT01. The sequence continues at coordinate 12,281 of JAUVGT010000053.1, read as the reverse complement.
GCCGGTAACAGATATGAGACAGCGAAAAGTGCCAAACATGCCCGGGAAGAACTCAGCCATACAATTAAAATATCAGGAGATTCGCTGTTAAAAAGAATGACCGAAAACGCGGGAATGCAGAAAGGTCAGCTTGATTCTTTTTCCCGGCAGCTGCTGGAGATGACACGGTTGAATGAAGAAAAGTTTGAATCGATGCGAAAGGGGATGGAAAACAGGCTTGAGATACTGCAAGAGGAAAACCGCAGGAAGCTTGAGCAGATACGGTTCACGGTTGATGAAAAGCTTCAAACCACTCTTGAAAAGCGTTTGGGGGAATCTTTCAAACAGGTCAGCGAACGGCTTGAACAGGTGTATATGGGGCTGGGTGAAATGCGAAATCTGGCGACCGGAGTCGGGGATTTAAAGAAAGTACTGACCAATGTGAAAACACGGGGCACATGGGGCGAGATAAGACTGAACAGCATTCTTGAACAGATATTAACTCCGGATCAGTATTCGGCAAATGTGGCGACAAAAAAGAACAGTGGTGATCGTGTGGAATTTGCAATTAAACTGCCTGGTCAGGGTTCGAATCATGAACATTGTGTATGGCTTCCTATTGACGCGAAGTTTCCACAGGAAGATTATCAGCGCCTGATAGACGCTCGGGATAAAGCGGACAGGAAGCTTGCTGAAAAATCGATAAAAAATCTGGAAGCCAGGATAAAGCATGAGGCCAGGCTGGTAAAGGAAAAGTATATTGATCCTCCCAATACCACAGATTTTGCCATCATTTTTCTGCCGGTGGAAGGGCTGTTCGCGGAAGTTCTGGGCAGGCCCGGTTTATGCGATTTTCTCCAGCGTAAATATCGTATTGTCATCACAGGCCCAACTACCCTGGCCGCGCTTCTAAACAGCCTGCAAATGGGTTTCAAGACACTGGCTGTTGAAAAAAGATCCAGTGAAGTTTGGGAATTACTCGGTGTTGTTAAAACAGAGTTTAATATATTTGGGAATGTGCTGGCAAAGACAAAGAAAAAACTCCAGGAAGCAAGCAACACAATCGGCAAGGCAGAAATTCGCACACGGGCCATTGAGCGAAAACTAAGGGAAGTCGAGGAAATCCCAAAGCATAGTACTGTTCAAGAGAAGGGGCGATATGAGAAGAAAAGACAGAGAAATAACAGACAGGAAGAAAATTGAGTCCATCATTCATAAGGCGTTAATCTGCCGACTGGCAATGGTTGATGAAAACAGGCCATATATTGTACCGCTCTGTTTTGGTTACAGGGACATGACGCTGTATTTTCATTCCGCGAAAAAAGGAAAAAAACTGGACCTATTAAAAAAGAATAACCGGGTATGTTTTGAAATTGATGTTGATTGTAAAATTAAATCAGATAATAAGGCGTGTGAATGGGGTATGGAATATAAAAGCGTTATCGGATATGGGAAGGCTGAATTTATTGAGGATTTCGAATCAAAAAGAGAGGCTTTGAAAATGATTATGGACGGTTATTCAGATAAATTGTTTGATTTTACAGAAGCTGAAACCAGAAGGGTCACAGTATTTAGAGTCAAAATATCGAGTATGACTGGGAAAGAAGCACAATTATAAAGAAATGGAAAGTTTTTAAAAAACTTCAGCCCCGATCTTTGAGGACCGGGACTGAAGCCTGATATTTAGCTGAAGTGATTCCTATCTTAAGTGATATTGATCACCTCTACAATGTTGTCGTCACCTGATTTTTGATACTTGATTTCGACAACCATACCGATGCTGATATCTTTCAGTTTTTTATTTTTGCCTCCCTGTTTTATCTGGGAGTTTTTTTCAATGTAAAAGACTTTGTCCCCGTCTTCTGTACCTACAACGATTGATTTTTCATCCAGGTCCACATCCTTTACTTTTCCGGTAACATCCAAGGTATTTCCGGCCAGGGCGGGAAGCTGACCCACGATCAGAACAACCGCGATGATAAATATCGATACTGTGCTTAGTTTTTTCAGCATGTTTTGGTTACCTCCTTTTAAAATATATAATTTTATCAAATTAATCGAACATATTCCTTGTCAGTTCTTCAATGATTTCATGGGGCGGCGGGGGAAGATGGCCGGCCCAGATCAGTTTTGCTTTAACGTTCTTTTTTCCCTGGCCTGGTTTAACAGTCAGGGGTTGCCGGTATGGCAGATAGCTTTTGTGTCTGATTTCCAGTGCATAGACATTCGGCTTAAGATTGATTTTCAGTGGAGTCTTACCCTTGTATATTCCGTTGATAAAGACTTTTGATTTTAATGGAGTACTGATAATTTTTACTATAGCGGTTGGCCGGACACGCGGTGCAGAAGCGCTTAAGAATGCTTCTACATAATGTTCTCCCCAGGGTTTGACATACACTGTTTTGTGAAAAGATTCATAGCCTTTCTTCTGGATTCGAACCTTATGTTCTCCGGCAGGGACCTGAACCGAAAGCGGGGCTTCACCGTGATAACTCCCGTCAATCATAACTTTTGCATGTCTTGGGGTGGATGAGAAATGTATTTTACCGAATTTGCGATGTACCTGTTTTTTATCAAGATTCGCGTTTATATAGCTAACTTGGCGACTTGAGACATTGACATTCTTCTGAAACGGCCGGTATCCTTTCTTTTTGATCTCAACCAGGTAATTCCCTTCGTTGAGACGGACCTCAACAGGTGTTCTTCCATAATCATTATTCTGAATGAACACGCTGGCGTTTTCAGGAAAGGAATATATCTTCAGCCGTCCTATACGGGGGCGGGGCTTTACTCGCTGCAGTTCAAAATTTTTGGTATTGACCGCACCCCTTCTGACCTGCAATGTTTTTTCAAGAGGTACATACCCTCTATGGATAAGCCTTATATTGTATTCTCCTGCCAAAAGCCTGATCCTAAAAGGTGTTCTGCCATAATAATCATTATTTATGAAAACTTTTGAGTTATCCGGGTAAGTGTTAATATCAAGGGTACCGTATCGCTGTATCGGTTCAAGTTTAGTTGTAACAACGGTATCTTGGCTTGGCCTGATTTGCACAGTTTTTGAAAACGGTCGATAATGATCTTTTTCAAGCCTGACGTTATAATTACCCCGTTTCAGCTTGATACTTGTGGGTGTTCGATCATAATACCGGTTGTTAACATAGATTTTTGCACCCGGAGGATATGATCTGACCATAAGCATTCCAAATTGCGGCGTTCGCTGCAGATGCGGTGTTATTTTTAAACGTTTAGAATTTTGTATGCGGATTCCCAAATGGTATGGTACAAAGCCGTTTTTTAATAGTTTTAAAGTATAGTTTCCTGAGCGCATCATAATCTTTTTCGGTGTTTGACCGCGGTATTCACCGTTAATATATATGCTGGCACCAGGCGGATTTGATCCAATGACCAGTTCTCCCCAGGTAGAGGCGATGGCAAGGCCGGAAAAGAGAAATGTTAAACTTAGAATAAATATAAGAAGAATCGTTTTTAATCGAAGTAATTGCATAAAATAACTCCTTTAGTCATAAGGGTTAAGAAAATACTCTTTGGTAAAAATATAGTCGGTAACGAATATGCTTGTCAAGCTCAAACAGGATTAAGCAGAATGTTCCTCTGAAGCAAAGCGGATACCGGAGTCGTTAATTTATTGGTTTACATGATTATACATCTCGTAATTGATGAAAACAGTAATAATGCATGATATTTGAGCAATTTCTTTAGATTATAGTAAGAAGTATGAAATTGGATATAGATGTAGTTTCTTATTATTTAAGCATATTATTATGACCGTGACACAAGAATTGTATTTTTTTACACTAACCTCTTGTTATTAAATGTAAATCAGGCAGTATACAATTACATCACGAATAATTAATTCCGCTAAACCTAAGGTTTTGAGAGGAAAATTCCCCAACCTCTCATTTACTTGCCCGCCTCTTCCGTTCCGATTGTCAGGGCTTCAGGTGTTAATATATCATATGCCACGCCCAGTGTGCGTACAAGGTTCATAAAGGATTTTGGTAAAGGGATCGGCCTTTCAGGAATCAGAATATTTAGCTCTTTTGCTTTTGATAAGATATCTTCGTTTTCCGTACCTTCCTGACTGCTACATAAAAACTGGACACGGAGCGCGTCAGTCAGCGGGATTTTCAGATCTATGAATTGATCAGCAATGTTTTTTATTTCCGTATCAATAACTGCCTTGTTTTCTCTCATAAAATCGACATTGGATTCGGCTTTATTTGGAGTACCGAAAAGTGTATTTAATACGGCGCCGGTCAATTTGCCGGTATAAGCACTGTTTTTTTCCTGGTATTTATCTATAAGATATGATTTTAATTCCTTAAAAAAAATCATTTTAATAACATTAACACCCTCTCTTAAAACCGGAACCAGTTTACTTTCAAATTCCATGATAATTAAAAATTCTCCATTTTAAAATTTTGTCTTTTTCTCTGCTTTCAGTCCATATACCAAAATACTTGAAACTACAATATAAACGATATTAGCAGCAGCAATTCTCGCTGAATGTAATAAAAATCACCAAACGCACTCCGCCGGTATGACGCGGTTAAAACTTTACGAAAAATTATGATAATTATCTGCTGTAAAATAAGCCTATTAACGTTTTCTATTTTCACCGAGAATTGCTGTATTAGCAGTGTTCGGGTAAAAAATAATGATCATTCAAATTAACTATACATTTATCGGGATTTGAGGTCGGTATTGATATCGCAATCGTCTTTATTCTGTTTTGCATAAAAAAATAAAGGACAGGTTTAGTACCTGCCCCTTATTACCAAATCAATTTAAATCCAACTGTTCGGTTGAATGATTGTGAAAACGGGTATGCGTCCACATTGATTTATTTTTAATTCCGGACCTGTATTTTTGCTTTGAAGATCAGAGACGTAATCACTTCAATAAGCAAACCGTAAATCATGCCAAGAATTATGGTCCATATGAACATGCTTGTCTTTGTAAATTCCGGGGTTTCCGGCGCCATTAATCCACTGAATGCCAGAGGCAGACTGAAAATCATACCCATGACTAAACCGTGAAGTGACCAGTGTCTGATACTCAGGCAGCTGATTCCGATGGCAAATCCGATCAAAGTACGGCTTGCGATAATCTGATAGGCTACAGGCATTGGTAATTTACCGGATCCACTTGACGCAAGAAAAAAACATACGATTCCGAAAAGTAATCCTGAAAAGGTAGCTACAATAACGCGTTTTGTCTTTTGCATTTTTCCTCCTGGATGTTAAGGTTTATAAATCATTTCTAATAAATTAATTCTGCAGCAATATACATAACGAGTGTGACAACCCTATGTCAGTTGTTATTTCATTTTTTTCTCACAGAACACGTGTGGGATTCATTTTAAAAAAAACAAACAACTGTTGCCGTTAAGCAGTTGATATGCTAAGTTTTATTAACGAAATGTTTGGAGACTTCCAGTTGAAAGACTCCATGATCGCAGCGCGTTTTGTGAGAGTCTATTATGAGAAAACAATGAAATCCAGGTTTATTCCATCACGAAGGAGACACTCTAATGCACATGAAAATCTTATTTCCAGGCGGCCTTAAAGTAAACGCGGAATTTAATAATTTCACAGTTAAAACAGATCAGTCAAAAGATGAAGGCGGAGAAGGGAGTGCTCCCGAGCCTTATGATTATTTTTTAGCAAGTCTCGGTACCTGCGCGGGTATCTATGTGCTGTCTTTTTGTCAACGCCGAAACATAGACACTGAGAATCTCAAAATGTCACTTGAAATTCAAAGAAATGAAAAAACCCATATCATTGAGAACATTTATATAAACGTGGTTCTGCCTCCTGATTTTCCGGAAAAATACAAAGCTTCCGTGATACGGGCGGCTGAATTATGCACCGTAAAAAAAACCATAGAAAACCCTCCGGAATTTCATGTAACTGCCGAGATTGGCAATTAGTATGTTTTGGATTGAGAGGAAAAAATGGACAGAATCATTCAAAAAACATTATCATTGGAAGCCCCATTGGATATTGCTTATCAATTATTTGTGGATAAAAAACACCTTGAACAGTGGCTGACTGTGAAAGCAGACATAGAGTTAAAGGTGGGTGGTGCATATGAACTTTTCTGGGATCCTGAAGAAAAGGAGTACAACAGTACAATCGGTTGTAAGATACTGGCATTTGAAATGAATGAATTTCTGACGGTCTCGTAAAAAGTCCAACTTCTGCGTTGTGCTGCATTTTGCAATGATTCAACATACGATAAGTACGCTTCATCATTACAAAATTTGCACGCCTTGAATTTGAACTCTTTACGAAACCGTCTAATTCGGACTTTTTACGAGACCATCAATTTCTAAATTTTGAATGGAAAGGCGCAAAGCAGTTTCATGGGTTTATGAACAAAAGAGACCCCCTGACTAATGTCAGTGTATTTTTTGTTAAAGAAAATGAAAAGAAAACAACAATACATCTGCTTCATACCGGATGGGAAAGTACACCACAATGGGATGAAGCATATGATTATTTTGACAACGCCTGGACTATGGCTTTTAAAAAATTAGAAAGTTATGTTTCTGAAAGTTGTTGAAAAATGGATTTTTAGAAAAATAAAGAGAATTAATAATGCCACCAAACAAAGCATTAAACAATGCAAGAAACTCACTGGAAGGGTTGACTACGGGGGATGCTTTTGGGGAGAAATTTTTTATAGATGAAGATGCCGCCGTTCAGGCGGCCAGAAACCATCAACTACCCGAAGCACCCTGGTCCATGACTGATGATTCTATTATGGCAATTGGGATATATCAGGTTCTTGAAGAATGCGGTGAAATCGACCGGGATATTCTTTCCAAAGTTTTTGCCCGGAATTACATGAAAGATCCGGTCAGAGGTTACGGCCGTATGGCCCATAACGTCCTCCAGCGGATTGAACGGGGTGAGCATTGGCGGGATGTGGCCTCTTCTGTATTTGATGGGACGGGATCTTATGGAAACGGCGGAGCAATGAGAGTGGCGCCGGTTGGAGCTTATTTTGCCGAAGATATCGAGAGAGTCATAAAAGAATCGCAAAAGTCAGCGGAAATCACACATACCCATCCGGAGGGACAGGCAGGAGCCATTGCGGTTGCACTTGCATCCGGCTGGGTCGTCAGGAACTCTGATAGTTTAACCGGTAAAAGTATCGGTGACTTTTACGATCACTTACTATCTTACGTACCGGATAGTGAAACCCGTTCAGGAATTTTAAGGGCACGGGATATTCCGGGCACATATTCTTCTGAGGATGCGGCATGTATCCTTGGTAACGGCAGCCAAATTTCGGCACAGGATACCGTGCCGTTTACCATATGGTGTACTGCATGGAATTTAGGAAACTACGAAGAAGCTTTGTGGAAAACCGTATCAGGACTTGGGGACCGGGACACAACATGTGCCATTGTCGGTGGAATTCTCGCATCGGGCGGAAAAGAGACTATTCCAGATCGTTGGATTGAATCGCGTGAATCTATATATGGATGGTTATTGGTCTCGGATTAGATCGAGACCCGGGCTTTGTGATGCCTATGCGTGTAGACTTTATACATCACTTCGCATTAATACGTGATAAAAGAACGACGGCGATACCGACCCCGAATACCGATTTTTTAATACACAGGAACATCCACATATGACACAATTTAATAATGCCATGGAAATCTTCAAACTGCTTGAGAAATCAAACTGCAGGGAGTGTAACGAAACCACATGCCTCGCCTTTGCCGGCGCTGTATTTACAGGCAAAAAAGCACTGAATGAATGCCCGCGGCTGGAGGATAAGGTTATTGCGAAATATGGAGGAAAAGCAGATTCAAGAAAAACCGCTGAGCTGGATATGACCGAAGCCATGAATCAGCTTAAAAGCAAAATTAATAAATTGGATTTTACGAATTCAGCAGAGAGGGTGGGGGGGAGATATTCGAACAACCGGTTAACCATCAAGATATTTGGAAAGGATTTCAGTGTTAATGAAAAGGGGGAGCTTTCATCTGATATACACATACACCCCTGGATCAGTGCACCATTTTACAACTATATCATCGGCTGCAAAGGGGCCGCTGTTTTGGGAAAGTGGGTCCCATTGCGGGAGTTGGAAGGCGGAAAGGATTGGTACAGGCTTTTTGGGCAAAGATGCGAAAAACCGCTGAAAAAAATCGCGGATACGTATACAGAGCTTTTTGAAGACATGATACGGCTTTTTAACGGGAAGCAGGTGGAAAACCATTATTCTTCTGACATCTCACTTGTTCTATGGCCCCTGCCGAAATTTCCCATGCTGATCTGTTACTGGAAACCGGAGGATGGTTTGGAATCGGATTTGAACTTGTTCTTTGATTCAACAGCAGAGCAGAACCTGAACATCGAATCGATTTATACTCTTGCCGCAGGTTTGGTGAGGATGTTTGAGAAAATAGCTCAAAGGCATGGATAGAAAAGACTTTAAAGCTTCCCCTCAGCCTCAATTGCTGTGCGGTGCAAAGGGCAGACACGGTGGTGGAGGCTTCGCAAGGCTATGCCCGCACAAGCCTGCCCTTACACCTGATTGATGGTTTTGGATAGCTTTAAAGCAGTAGGCCGGACTATTGGCTGAATTTTTCGAATTCTTCCACTGCCCTTGCCAGATTGTCTTCGAGTGATTCATCATTTTCAGGATAAAGGTCATATATTTTTGAATTCACCCAGACATTTGTTCCCGCGCGGAACAGTGTATTTACCGCTTCAAAAAAATCGGGACTTGGGGATACATATTTAATATCAGGATTCATCAATGTCCTGAAATCTTCGACACCCTCTTTAATTGCCCTGTCTTTTGCCTTCCCGATATCTTCGTACCATTCAGGATTTAATTCGACTACTTTGTTTCTTATTCTCTGTTTACTGATTCCTACACCCTGTGGAGTCAGAAGTCTGTCTTCATGCCAGGTGCAGACCGCATCACCCAGGATATCCTTTTGCGTACCGTCTTCATGCACTGTTATATATTCGACTTTTCCATCCAGCCTGGTGAAACCCCGTGATGCCGCATAATCCGTCATAATGTCGCTTGCTTTTTTCGTAATCGAGTTAATCGATTGAAATCTTTCTTGGCTGATACCAAGAATTTCAAGTGTTTGAGAGGCGGTCAAATACCTGTCATCCGGTTCAAATTTTGTACTGTAATCCAGGATCGGTTTCAAATTAGAATCTACTTCATTACCTGGTGTAAAATCATTAGGCAATCCAAGGTCCTTCAAAGCCAGATCCCCTTTATTCACTCTTTTCCAGACCGATGAGGATTTAGGCAGATCATTTCTTGAAATAAACTCGATGGGATGGACATAATTATTATTCACAGGATATTGAAACATGGAATAATCCCATTTCCCATCCCTGAATTCAGGCATCACCCGGTTTACAAATTTCATTCTTGCGATGGTCGTGGGAGTTTTATTTGCCACCGCATCCCGGGCGCTGATCTCTTCGCCGTTTTCAGTAACCAGGGAGATATAATGACTTTCAATACCTTGTTCTTTTAATAGCTCAAAATTAAAACCGATCATCAGATTGACTGTGCTGTTATCAAGCGGTATCGGCGGTTCGATTGTTCCGATATCAAAAACGGAAAAAACAGGACGGCATCCGAAATCGGTAATACCATGTTCTTTTTGTGTCGCCTCTTTAATGATGCTGATGCTTTTTACACTGGTCGCGTGGCTGATGGTTCTTAAATATTCCATTTTTTGGTTATCCTCAGTTTTAAATTTTAACTAATTGAAATTACAAATAAAATATTGATATTCGCAATTGAAAAAAATAACAGAATTAAAATTGGATGTCAATATGAAACGCCGGATCGATTGAATTCATTTTGACATGCAGATTGAAAATGGCTATGAATAAAGAACGTTTGAAGGCCGGTATGAAGTTTCCTTTCATTTTATGATATTGACTTAATATGCAAACTCCAATTTTAACTTCTTTGAAGATGAGTACTCTTTTATCCGTCATCCTATCCCTGGGGCTATTTTTCGGGCAAAAAACATACGCATCCAGCCTGCCTGATTTTTTTTCTCAGCTTTATATAAAACACAGCGATAAAATAGATTCAATTTACAATGACTATTATCAGCAAACATGTGATGAAATGGGAATAGAGGTAGAAAATGAAAAAAATCAGAAAAAAATAATACGGCTCTTTTTTTACAATAAACTTTTTACGAGTGATGGTGCGTCTGATTGTACAACAGGCGGAATACTGAATATACCTTATTTCTGGCACTGGGTGGAACCCAATCCCAGACACCAAATCATTTTTAAACCGAAATCAAAACTTTTAAGATTAATTCCCCCTCCCAATGGATTCAAAAGATATAAGTCATATGCCGATGTGGACAGGCTCCCGCGATTATATCTTTCAGATCTTGTGTCAGAATCACCGAAGTTCTGTCATCCTTCCTGTGGGTGCTTTTTTACATTTGGCTGGTGCAGTGAAAGAGAAATGGCATTTACTTTATTACTGACGATATTAGGATATGATTGTAAAGTAAAACAAGTGGGGATACATGTTTGGTCTGAGATTTGTTTGCGGCTTGTTGGTAAAAAAAAGAAGAATAAAGCAGTTATCGTTAAAATTGATAACACTATGAACTCCGTAGTATTTTTGGATGCTGAAGCTGACTATGTAAAGTGGGAAAAAGATTTCGGAAATGGAACGCATGTCAAGTGGTATAATTTAAATGCTCATTCAGTATCTGAGATTTCGGCTGTAAAGAGTATTAAGATATCCAAGAGCACCAAAAAAAGAATTGAAAACCTGGTGAACGGGTGGATTATAAATGATGAATTATGATAATATGTCACCCGCCTCCATATTCAGATATCTGGAGGCTAATGCAAATGAAAATATTCTTTCCCGAAGAGAACGGAAGAATCTATTAATTAAAATGGATATTCACTGGTTTTTCCTGCATTCAAGTTTTCATAAGAAATATCATAAATGCAAACAGTATATCGGAAAGTGGAAATATGACGCACTCTCATATGAAGATTTTTTTGAAAAAATTCTTAAATTATTACCGAGTGTGGCAAAGGGAGAGCTTCCAGTTGTTAAATTCACAAATTATCCAAATGTTTTTAGCGGGGAGAAAAAGATAGTGATATATTGCTTCCCTGATGGTTCAGATCCGATCGAGTCAAAAAAACGTTTAAAAACGGAATTGGGTATCGATGTTTACTGGGGGAGTGAACGGTATAAAGAGTAAAAACAGGAAAGATGAATATGAAAGAGCCGAATTCAACACCGAGCTTTCCAATCAAATACCAGCCTTTAACCATTGACGGTCTCGTAAAAAGTCCAACTTCTGCGTTGTGCTGCATTTCGCAATCATTCAACGTACTATAAGTACGCTTCATGATTACGAAATTTGCACGCCTTGAATTTGGACTTTTTACGAAACCGTCATTATTCATTAGCGCGTCTGGAAGCCGCCGCAAGAAGACAGGGCGTCTGTTCTATATCCTTTTTATAATATTTATGATAATGACATCTTTTTATATGATAGTAACAATTGTACTGGGGGCAATTGCAGCGGCGCACTGAAGATTGAGGAAAAATGTGTTGGTTCGCAGTTTTAGAAGTGGTTTCAAATGTTAAGGTATTAAAAGGAAACGAATGATTAAAATGATAAGGTCTCTATTGAGAATTATAGCTGTAATTATTGTACTTGCAGTATTTGTTTTACTTGGCTACCAGATATGGAATCCTGGCCAGGTTGTTATTAATGGCTCCCATGATTTGAAAACAAATGGAATATGGCTGCAGCATGGATGGCTGGGGGATGATCAATGGTTTAAGGGCAGTAAAAAAAAGCCCGAACAATTTCGTGATATACAGCATATCATAAACCTTAAGAAAATTCTTGCTGAGCACAATATCAAAGATTTATATCCTCATCTGTGCCCGACAAAAAAAACTGGCGAAATATCGGCAGTCGATTCAAAACAGACCCGGCAATTTTTAGGGGTTATGGATGAAATGCGGGTCATTCCCTGGGTCGGCGGTGTCCGGAATGTTCATGTATTTTTGGAATCCGAAAAGTGGCAGGCTCGGTTTATCCAATCGATCATCGATTTTTTGGAGGTGTATCCAAAACTTTCAGGGATCCATATCAATATTGAACCTTCACCCTCAGGAGACGCTGCCTACGTTAGACTACTCAGTAAATTGAACCGGAAGCTACCAGCCGGGAAAGTTTTATCAATCGCTGCGTATCCTCCTCCCAC
>JAUVGT010000023.1 GCA_030593645.1 Deltaproteobacteria bacterium | reverse complement strand
AAATCTGAATGGATCGGAGGGCTGCTTGATCGGGGTGTAGAAATGCCGGTTTCATTCATTCGTCAGGAATTCAATATTCCGGAGCCTGAAAAAGGCGAACAGACCGTAGGCAGAAATACTTTCGATGCCGCAAAATATCGGCACGTAGCCGCTAAGTCCCGGCGATTTTCAAACGAGCAGGAGAACCTGGAGGAGTTAATCGCCAGTAGTCAAAAAAGCGCGAAGAATGCCCTCTCAGGGCTTTTAGATCCGGTAAAGCAGTTAATCATCAGCAGTACTTCCCTGGAAGATCTGCAGCAAAATATATTCGATTTATACCAGGGCATGGACCCGCATGAACTGGAAGACCTGGTTACACGGGCCATGTTTGTGGCCGAGTTATATGGGAGGATGACCGTTGCTGATTGAGGATATGGACATAGATCTGGAACCGCTGCCGTTTGAAGAAGCGATCGCGTTTTTCAAAGACAAGGTTCCCATGACCGATACCGAGTTTTACGCCCTGGTCAATACGATCAGAAATAAAGCCTTTACCGTGGCTCGTGTGGTGAGCATGGACATCCTGATGGATATTCACAAAGCGATCGGAAAAGCCATCGAAGATGGAGAAACACTGAATGATTTTAAAAACCGCCTTTCAGAAATCATGGAGTCAAGAGGCTGGGAAGGTTTAACTCCCTGGCATACGGAAACAGTGTTCAGAAACAATGTCCAGACATCTTATTCTGTAGGCAGGTACAACCAGATGATGGATCAAAAAGAGAAATTTCCTTACTGGGAATATGACGCCGTCAATGATCTGGCTACCCGGCCGACACATGGTGCCCTGGATGGAAGGGTCTTTCCAGTGGATCACCCGATCTGGAATACCTGGTATCCGCCGAACGGTCACGGCTGCAGGTGCGGAGTCAACGCGGTCCATCGATATGAAGTCGATGAAATAAAAGTAGAAACCGAAGATCCCACAGGAAAACTGTACGAACCAAAAGATCCTAAGACAGGACATAAGATGCCTGCAAGGCTGATGATACCGGACAAAGGATGGGATTACAATCCGGCCAAAACCGACTGGAGTCCGGATCTTACTAAATATCCTGAGAGCTTAAAAAGTCAATTTGAAGACGAAAGGAACCGGTTAAATGAATAAATTCAGAATAATCATCGCCAGAATCGCGGCCAAAGAGGGAAAGATCCCGGAATGGATATTACTTTTTAATGACGGATGGATTGAAATTGAAGGCGAAGGAAAAATATTTATTGATAAAGTCGCCTTTGAAACGATCGACAGCCACTTAAAGAGCCGTGGTGTAGATATGGTTTTTGATTATGAACATCAAACGTTAAAAGATGTTCAGGCACCTGCAGCCGGATGGATAAAAGAACTTCGCTACACAGAAGGTGTAGGTATTGAAGCGCGTGTGGTCTGGACTGAAAAAGCCACGCAATACATTTTAAACAGCGAATATCGATACTATTCACCTGTTTTTATGGTTCACAAAAAAGACAAAAGAGTGGCCGAGCTTCATTCAGTTGCTCTGACCAATGCCCCGAAAACCAATCATTTAAAACCGATCCTGGCCAAGCTGGGAGACAACCAAAAAAAAAGGGAGGAACTCGAGATGAAATTTTTAGAAAAAATAATTGCAGCTTTAGGGCTTAAGAAAAACTCCAGTGAAGAAGAAGTGGTTATTGCTGTGACCCAGTTGAAAGAGGATGAGGTTTCTGCTGTGGCCAAGTTGAAAAAAATAGGCGACAACCCGAAGGTCAAGGAAGTGGTGGCAAAAGAAGTGCTCGAAGCCCTGGACCTTGAAGATGGTGAGACCTCCACTGTGGTCGCTTCAATCCATGCCTTGAAACAAAATGATAAGAATTCTGTCTCAAGGGAAGAGTTCAATAAACTACAGGGCCAGCTCAAAGAGCGCGATGCCAATGAAGTTGTGGCCAAGGCCATGAAGGATGGGAAGATCACACCCGATCAGAAAGACTGGGCCACGGACTATGCGAAACGGGATCTTAAAGGTTTCAATACATTCATTACAAAAGCTCCTGTGATTGTACCGGTCGAAAATCTCGAGAGCACCGATCTGACGAAAACCGATCCTTCACTCGATGAAGCCACTTTGAACGTGGCCAAGCTCATGGACGTGAGTAAAGAGGACCTGACCACTCATGGAGGTCTTTCGGAGAGTTAAGCCTTAACGATTCAACGATAATTTACTGATTTAAAAATACTGAAATTTTAACAAAGGAGAACAGTCATGGCGCTTACAAAAGACAGAAACACAGAGATGAAGGACGGGGAACTGATATCAGTTCCGATGGCAGCCAGCGCAAAGATATTTGCCGGATCTTTGGTTGTGGCCAATGCAACCGGTTATGCCGCTCCCGGATCGGTGGCAACCGCACTTACTGTTTTAGGCCGGGCAGAAGAACAAAAAGACAATACAAACGGATCAGACGGGGATGTATCAATTCTTATCCGCCGAAAAAAGACTTTCAAGTTCGGAAACTACGGTTCCGATCTTGTCACCCAGGCGGACGTCGGTAAGACCTGTTACATCTATGACGATGAAACCGTGGCAAAGACCGACGGTACCAGCACTCGAAGTGCGGCCGGGAAAGTCATCGCGGTTGAATCTGACGGTGTATGGGTGGAGATTGATTAAGAATTTTTAGGTCAGCTTTTCAACCTTATTTCGATTGATCACGTTTCAAACAAAGGAGGAAAACCATGATAGTGAACAAAGCAAACCTCGCAGCAATCTTTATAAATCTGAAAACGATTTTCAATAAGGCATTCGACGCGGCACCTTCGGTGTGGGAGAAAATTGCCATGAAGGTTCCTTCAACCGGCAGCCAGAATGATTACAGCTGGCTGGCTAAATTTCCAAAAATGAAAAAGTGGATCGGCGATAAAGCAGTCAAGGCCCTGGCCGCTTTTAAACACACCATCGTCAATGACGATTGGGAAGCCACCGTGGAGGTGGACCGAAACGATATCGAAGACGACGGCATCGGTATTTATGCTCCCCAGGCACAAATGGCCGGTTTCAGCGCCAAGCAGCTTCCGGATGAGATCGTCATGGAGCTGGTCAATAACGGGTTTACTAACCTGTGTTTTGACGGTCAGTATTTCTTCGATACCGATCACCCGGTAAAAGACGCATCGGTGAGCAACAAGGGTACGGCTGCGCTTGTCATCACCACCCTGGCATTGGCGATGGCATCCTACGGTGCCGCCAGAACCGCGATGAAGAAATTCAAGGATGAAGAAGGACGGCCGCTTAACATTACACCGAACGTTCTCCTGGTCGGGCCAGCACTTGAAGACATCGCCAACGCTTTGATGAAAAATGAGCGCCTGGAAGATGGAAAGCCCAATCCTTACAAGGGAACGGCAGAGGTTGTGGTGGATGCCAGGATCACGTCCGATACGGCCTGGTACCTCCTGGACACCACCAAGCCGGTCAGGCCCTTTATCTACCAGGAACGCAAAAAACCGGTCTTTGTTCAGCAGACCACATCGGAATCTGACAATGTATTTATGCGGAAAAAATTCAGGTTCGGCGCTGAAGCAAGAGCTGCAGGCGGATACGGTTTCTGGCAGATGGCATGGGCCAGTACCGGTACCGGTTGATAATTAATCAATAATGAGTCTGACGGGGCGGGACATGCTCCCTCCCCGTTTCCTAAATATTTATGTACCGGAGGAATAAAAAATGATTCGCATTAAAAGTAAAAAACAGGGTTTCAGACGATGTGGAATCGAACACACCGAGAAACCGAAGTATTATCCTGATGATCATTTTACGAAGGAAGAACAGCAAATCCTTTTCACAGATTCAATGCTCATTGTTGATCGCGTTAAAGATGATGAACGCCTGCTCAATGGCGAAATGGAATCGGAAACAGAGTCCGATAATCTTGACAAGGAATTCCAGGAACTCAAAGAGCAGCTTCAACTGGACACCGAAGCCAGGAAAACCGCTGAGAAAAAAGCAGCTGATGCTGAAAAAGCCTTGAAAGAAGTGACAGACAAATTAAAGGCTGAGCAGGCTGCTAATAAAAAACTTGAAAAGGAAATTGCCAAGCTGAAGAAAAAAGGGAAGTAAACCATGCCCTACTGCATAAAAGACGACATACTCGAGCAGCTGGATGAGGACACCCTCATCCAGCTGACGGATGACAGCGATGCCGGAGTCGTTGACGATACGGTCATAGATCGGGCCATTGAAGACGCAGACGCAGAAATAAACGGTTATTGCGGTGCAAGGTATTCCATACCCTTTTTGCCAGTTCCGGACAGAATACGCAGCCTGTCAGTGGATATCGCTGTTTATAATATTTGCTCCAGGAGACAAGGTGCTCCGGATCACAGAAAAGAACGCTATAGCAACGCCATAAAGTTTTTGGAAAAAGTGGCTGACGGCAACGTTTCCCTGGGAGAGGACGATCCGGACGCAACACCATCGGATTCGAACAAGCCGGTCATAAGCAGCAGCACAAGAATATTTACCAGGGAAAAGCTGGAAGGATTTTAGATGACAGCTGTAAAGATCGATGTTGAAAGCAAGGCCGTTAAAAAGCGCATAAAAAGTTTGTCCAGGAACTTAAAAAACGTTCATCAGCCCCTGGAAGAATGCGGCCTGGTACTTGTTCGATCGATCACAAAAAATTTTAAGATAGGCGGTCGGCCGACAAAGTGGAAACCATCAAAACGAGCTACACAAACGGGTGGTAAGACCTTGATCAAAACAGCCCGGCTGCTTCGATCGATTACCAAAAAAGTCATCGGCAAGGTTTTATATGTCGGCACGAATGTAAAGTACGCTGCCATTCATCACTTTGGTGGAAAGATAAAAAAAAACGCGACCGTCAAAAAACACTGGCGCTATATGGACCAGGCTTTTGGAAAACCGATCCCGGCCAGAAACGTTCTGGTCGCTTCGCACAAAAGACAAATGAATACTCAAATTGAAGCGCGGCCATATCTGAGGGTCCAAAACTCCGACTGGAGAATCATAAACCGTATTTTTAATGATCATGTGATGGGCAGTAAATGAAAGAATTATTATCCGCCATAAAAACAAAGCTTCAAACCGACATCGATTATGTCCGGAGCAAAGATTTTTATATCACCGAAAGCGAGGAGTTGATTCCGAGCAGCGTGAAGTTCCCGGCGATCGGAATAAAGGACGGTCCGATTGATCGGAAAGAGCTTGCAGGCGGCATGATAGAAATCAAACTCCAGGTAAGAATCATCGTTTTAGTTCAGCTTCAAAAACATGAAGCCGCCATCATGGGAGACGCATCGACCGGGAAAAAAGGCGTACTCGAGATGGCCCAGGACATCCACGATTCCCTGGATGAAGACCTGCTGAATATTGCAGGAATGATCGAAGCTTTTTCTCCTGCAGAAACCGAAAGTGAAACCACCGGTGATGAGGAGCTGGTCCTACAGCGCAAGATCATCACCTATGAATATACAAAAGAAAAGGAGCGACCATGAGCTTTATTCTTAAAAAAAACATCGAGGCCTTTGCGGTGGTTGACGGTAAATTTGCCGGAAAAACTTTTAAACACGGCATCAAGTACTCGGCCATCCCGGAAGAAGAGAAAAGAAAATTTTCGAAGGTCAAATCAAAGGGAGCTAAAAAATCATGAGAAGCTATCGAGCCATACACAATCTTTTTGCAGTATCGGCAAACAGCAAGGAAACGGCCATCAATACCGAGCAGACCCTGGATACCACCATGCTGGTTGATATGGGAGATATCATCAACCTGGAGCCGAGAAGGGAAAGCAATGCCGAAGAACAGACCGGAAAAGAAGAGCCGGATGTGATCTATGATCTCGGTAATCTTGCATCGGGGTCCGTAAATTTCAACAAGGCTCAGCCCCAGCATTTTGCGTTCCTTTTAGCCTATGCTTTGGGCGGTGTTTCTGTGGCAGCGGCTGGAACCGGTTATGAGCATACGATCATACCGATTAGTGGTGATGAGGACGGTGATCGATCTATCCCCTCTTTTACGGCGGCCCAACGGTTCGGGAATACGGTTTTAAAGCGAATGTTTGCTTCCATGTTTGTCGATTCTTTTAACGCGGTTTTTTCAAAAGACGATTGGTGCAAGATCAATG
Organism: Deltaproteobacteria bacterium; assembly: GCA_030593645.1. Classification (GTDB taxonomy): domain Bacteria; phylum Desulfobacterota; class Desulfobacteria; order Desulfobacterales; family JAUVGT01; genus JAUVGT01. The sequence goes on along the minus strand of JAUVGT010000023.1, from coordinate 15,387 downwards.
CGGACGTTAAAGGAACCGGCAAGGTGACGGGTAATGTGGTTGAAGAAATCGTGTCGGCTCAAAAAGATGCTGTGCAGTTAACCCTGGCTGCAAACGGCGTACAAGGTGCGACAGCAGGGGTACGCCTGGACAATGTCCAGCGAATCAAAGTCGAGCTTGATACCGGTGTTTGGACCGAGGTGGACTATTCCGCAGTCAGTGCCGATACTCCGGCCGTGATTACCATCGCAGCTCCTGGAGCGACCACGGATATGGTGAATTATAAAATCCTGTATATCCCAACTGAAAGTGGCTGGATGACATTTCCTTCCAGGATTACAGAGACCCCGCTTCGTGTGGCGCAGATGACGGCCAATCTTGGCGGCACCTGGAACGGGACAGCATTTCAGGGAGGCCGGGAACTTACCGCCGAGATCCGGAATATCGAATGGAACTTTGCCAACAACCTTGAAATCGAATTCGTGCCCGGTGCAGGCGGTGCGTACGCTTCAAGAGCGTTCAGACCGGCCCGTACCCAGACTTTAAAACTCGATCGAGAATTCAGGGAATACATACTCCAGAATCATATCGATGATAACGACACGTTCGGTTTTTACATTTTGGCCGAAGGTGCCGTGTTTGATTCACCGCACAAATACCAGGTAGAAATCATATTCCCGATGGCAGGAGTATTGTCTGCACCACTTTCCGTCGACGGAAAACGCATGGCAGAGGCCGGTGATATCGTCATACTCGAACATGACACATACGGCAGCGTGATCGTGAAGGTCAAAAACCTTCAATCAGCTTATGCGGCATAAACTTTAAACAAAGAAAGAGGAACACAAAATGCCAAGAAGAATCGGTGAAAATGAAAATGAGTTAAAACTGTACGATAATATATCCGGCAGTGAAATCATACTCTACTACCGGATGCCCACAACCAAAGAGCGTACCGGGTTTTCGGCCGGAAGCATAAAGCGGGTCAGAAACAAAATAAAATTCAAAAGCGATGAAGCACGATTGATATACGGTCAAAAAATACTTTTAGGATTTCGCACAGGCGATTTTGAACGAAAAGAAAACGGTAAGTTCGTTCCGATGGCAAGCGATCCGAAAGACAAGCATTATTGCGAGGACTGGAAAAAACATATCGTCGAGCATGCCGCAGACCTGATCATGCTGCTTGCAGCACACGTGTTTGATAACTCGGCTGAGATTGACAATGAAGATGTCGAATCCGAAGAGGACACGGAAAAAACCAGCGATGAGGATGCGGAAAAAAACTTGTAAACGACCTGGCCGATATTCAGGTCAAAAAAATATGCGACAGTCTTGAAAAAGAAAAATGCGCGGAAGAATTCGGAGAGAATATCACATGGGCCTGTTTAAAATGTCCGAAACTAAAAACAGAGGATCTGCATCCGTATACGCACAAACTGCTTTTAATGATTCACCTGCAGAAAGCAGGCTATCCGATGCTTGCCAATGATCTTGAACTGGAAGAATGGATTGATTTGGGTAGAGTTAAAAGCGCAATAGAACACCGAAGAATAAAGGCACCAAATGGGAGCAAACCAGGGAATAATTAATATCCGATTGAAAGTCACCGATGACGGATCGGTAGTTGTTGACCGTTTCGGAAAAAGTATCGACAAGCTCGATAAAAAATCCGGGAAAGGCATGCAGGGGTTCGGACGTAATCTCGGATCGATCAACCAGAAACTCAAAAACAATATCGGAAGCATGATGAGATACGCCGGTGTAATAGGAGGTGTTACTGCAGCGGTTGTGGCCCTAAAAAAAGCCTGGGATCTTGTTAACCTGGCAGCAAAAGCCAGGCAGGAAAAAAGAGCGTTCACCAACCTTGCCGCATCGTACGGTATGAATGCCGATAAAATGATCCGGGAACTTAAAAGAGTATCCGGTCAAACCATCGATACCATGACACTGGTCAGAAATGCCGGTACGGCCATGATGATGGGAATTGCTCCTAAAAACATCACCCGGCTCATGGAGATCGCCAGGGCCACGGCCAAAATGACGGGGCAAACCGTGACCAAGGCTTTTGAAGATATATCTCTTGCCGTGGGGCGTCAGAGCAAGATGATCCTGGATAACTTAGGGATCATCATCGATGTAGAAAAGGCGAATAAAAAATATGCCGAATCCATCGGTAAAACATCAACGCAGCTTTCGGACTTAGAGAAAAAACAGGCTTTTATGAACGCGACGTTGGCATCCGGTGAGGACCTGATGGCAAGACTCGGCAACCAGACCGATACGGTCAGTGATCGAATCGAGCGCTGGAAAGCCAGGTGGAAAGACGCGGCCGTATGGGTCGGCAACTCGATTTTAACCATCGGCATGGGTCTTGAGGCTCTTTTTACATCCATTGGTGCCGCTGTCAATAAAACGATTTCAATGGTGGTCGGCGGTCATAGAAGACTTCTGGACTTAGCAGCAAAACTACCTCTGGCCGGTAAATATATCAAGCCGATGGCAGACGGTTTAAAAGCAATTGAAGACAACTCAAAATCTGCTGCCGATATCGGAGTCAAGCATTTATCCGAGACCTGGCAGACCATGACCTCGATCTGGAAAAAAGAAGAACCGGTCCAGCAGAGAGTGGTTCAGAATTTAAAGGCCCAGGCTGCAGCTGCCAAAGAAATGGCCAAAGGTCTTAAAGAGATCATCACCGCAGAAAAGGAATCGGCCGATTTAAAAAGGCAGGCCACAGAAGAGATGTACAAATCATCCGGGATCAATGCCCAGGCCTACTATGCCAATGAAGCCCAGGAACTGGTTGAAAAGGTCTCCAAATGGGAACAGGCCGGTGTGGATATTCGTAAAATCAATGAATACCTCTACGACCAGTTCGGGAAAATGGCTGAAGATGCTTATAGCAAAGGCGAGATGGCAGCCGGGGATTACATGGATACTATGCAGGCGAGATCCCAGGTTTTGGTATCCGATTTTCAGTCCATGCAGGAAAAAGCGATCGACCGGTTGAACAGCCTGGACATGAAAATCAAAGACATAGACGGATCGAATATCGGTTTGACCGTATCGCTTTATGACCAGGCATCGTCTGGAATCGAACAATTAATCGATAAACTCCAGATGTTTCAAAACGAAGCGGCCAGCGCAGTACTGTCCGGCGGATCTCTTTCCTCATCCGGAGCAAATGAATCGAGCGGTGGGGAAAGCAGTACGAACATTAACCATTCGTCCAGCACGCAAAACGTATTCAACTTTAACCAGCAGTTCAGCCGTTCGGATGTGGAAAACATCGTGAGCGAGCAAAACAGGATGGAAACAAGAGGATAATGGCAAAACCGAAGTTTGTACTAGGAGCTACCGAGCTGCAGTTTTCAAGAGGGCTGCTATACCCATTAAGCAAACCCCATGAAAAACTGCAGGTCACCGATCGAACAGCAGCAGGAACACTCCAGGTCGAAGACTTAGGCATCGATATCCGTTCACGCAGGTTGTCGTTTAAAGGCCTGCCGCAAGTCGATTACGACGCTCTTATTAACTTCTATGACCAGGTCTGTATGGGAGCGCTGAATACATTCACCTATCATGATGAAGACGGCAATTCTATGACAGTGATGATGTTGACCAATCCGCTTAATTTTCAAGAAACCTTTCATCAGCAGTTTTCAGGCGAATTACTTCTGGAGGTCGTTAGTTGAGAGTAGATTTATCACCGGCATTTAATACAGCAAAGAACTTGAGCGGAAGATCTCCGCGTCAACTTGCTGTTTTTCATTTTCCAATTGCGGGTGATCTGTATCTGTCTGATCAGGAGCTGGGAGCAGCCGATGGTCTGAACGATGAATACGCAGCCCTGGTTGAAGACTGGGGCGAGCTGATCGACATGGCAGGTGGAGATCCTTCGGATCAGAAAGCTTCTGAGATCCGCCAGCTGACCTTGACCATCTGGAACGGTGGCCAGCCTGCTTTTTCTGATTATTTCCTCCAGGAAGATCCGGAAGACGTTGAGGTGGAGGTGTTTCAATGGTTTATCGGATTAACTGATTCTGACAAGGTTTTGATCGATCGTTTTGTAATTCAGGACCCGATTAGTTTTGGAGAAGCAAGTCGTCTGCTTAGGCTTGATTTGGTGTCCCTTTCCATGCGGTATGATAATCCCATCGGAGATCTCCTAAGTGCCGATGACTGGACCAATGCCAAAACTGGGGATATTGGCAAAGGGATTAACCTGGTCATCGGCACGCCAGGGCCTGTATCTACCCTGTGTGCCTGTACCGCTCCGGAAGTTTCTCTAAATGGCTCTATCCTGGCCACCACAATGACAATAACGGTTCATGAGAATCTGAACGATCTGGCTTTTTTGCCGTCCGGTGCAATTCAAATCAGTGAAGAAAAGATCAGGTATTCAAGCCGAACTCAAAACACGTTTAATGTGATCCAACGCGGATGGACCACCGAGGCGGTTGAACATCTTGATGGAGATAAAGTCATTCAGTTTGTAGAAGACTTTACTTACCTTGTGGGGAAAGGGCCGATTCAGGCCATTAATAATGTAAAGGTTGCCGGGATACCCGCTCCGGATACTATCTATACTGTACACCCGGATCTTGATCCCGTAAGGATTGTATTCACTGAAAAGCCTTACTCCGTGCAGTATGCCAAAGGTACACGATTTCTTGAAATGCATTTTGATGATGTGAACTCCGATAACACGGCCAAACAGCCGCACCTGGCATATGACGCAGCGTCCAGGGCAACAGCCGCATTAATCAATCCAACAAATCCGAAGCTTTCGATTAAACAGTCTACGGAAAATGCGAACCGGGGAGAGATGATCAAGGTCTATCTTGCAGTCGAGCACTGGGAAAGCGCGGTGTTCGCTGAAGATTATGTGGAAGTTTTCATTGAAGGTGTCGGGGTTATCGGACGTCTGTCAAGGCCCAACCCGGATGATATTACAGACGTTCAGGGTGAAGTGGATATTGATCATCATCACTCCCATGCCATAGCCGGTGAGCATACCCATTATTTTACTGATCCCACAATTCGAACAAAAGATCCCAGTCACGGGCATGCCTCAGAGGGAATAGGATCGACCACAACGTATTACCCTGGCGAAAGCATGGGGTTTTACCTTTACGCTTTCGAGGGTGATGGTCAGCAGGCTTATCGAAATTTTCCGGGGTGTCCTACAAGCTGGGTCAATGCCACCCTTATTATCAGATCCAGTTTTCATGGAGCAGGGCTTCGGATTAACGGTCAGAGTATCGGAAGCGGTGAACAATCTATCGGTCTTGGGCCGAGATCTTTGGGTTATGCTTTTCAGGTCCATTTTCAGGCCATAGGCTGGGGTGTGGTTGGCGGCTATTCACAGGTTCATGAATGCAGGATAGTTGTTACAGTCGATAGTACTGTACTTCCAGCGTACTCAGCCGTGTCCACAAAGATACAAACAAGCGGTCAGAACGCGGATGCATCGGACAAAAAAGAAGATGATGTGGAGGATCTGGAAACAGAAAATGTGGGTATCAATATTACCGGTAATGACACATCCACCCGTACGATTGTAAACCTCTTCGATGTAACCGAACATGCCAATTTTGACTGGAGCTGGTTTACCAACCGGGATGTGACAGTTGAGTATAAGGGATCTGCAGAATCTAAAAACGTTTACCTTCTCCATGTGTTTTTCGATGTGGAGTATCGGAAAAAAGAGATCATATTTTCTGATGATGTTACCTGTGAGCCAACAGGTATAATCGATGATGCCTCCGGTAAATATACCGGGACACCTGATGCCCTGATCACAAGGCCTGATCATGTCAGGAAATACCTGCTCTGCGATCGAGGAGACCTTCCCGAAACTTTTATCGATTTGAATAATTTCACCGCATCCGGTTTAATATATACAGCAGATAGCTACATCTTTGATGGAGTCTTGAATGCCAACCTGACTGTCCGGGAGACCGAAAAAAAACTTGCCAGGCAATGCCGATCCCGCTGGTTCTGGAATGCCGGTAAAGCAAAGATCGCGGTCAGAGAAAAGATGATCGACTGGACTGTGAACAGATCACTGCTTCCGTCTGACATGAGGTTAAAAAGTATTTCTGTCGAAAGGCAAAAAGTCACCGACCTGGCCAACAAGATACAGCTTTTTTATGATCGTGATTGGACATCTGATGAATCCGGTTCAAGCGGTTTTCGATCAAATGTGTTTGAGGAAGACCCTGATTCAATCACAGCGCACGGCATATGCGAAGATCGAGAAGGCTTTCTATTCGACTGCGTGAAATCCCAGCCAATGGCCCGGGATCTGGTTGAATACTACATCGAGCTTCTGGCCTCACCCAGCTCCTTCTATCAGATCGATACTTACCTTCCCCAGTTTGATCTCGAAAAAGAAGATATCATCGATGTAACTGCAAATTTCCAGAGGTTAAGCAAGGCCCGCATGGCGATCCGCGCGTTAAACAGAGTATTCGGATCAGGCAAGACTAAAAATATCAACCTGATAAGAATTTTCGCAGAATGCATCCGATACATTATTCACGAAGTTAATCTCGAAGACACAGTAGGTGCCATCGATCAGCTATCCATCGATCTGGGCAGGGATATCGATCTGGCCGAAGCATTGTATTTTGTGGATCAGCTGATTACGGCCCTTGGGATTACAGTTAATGATGGTGCCGCCATTGCCGACACTTTGGAGGTTCTGGCCAGTTATTCACCGGAGCTTATGGAGACAATATCAGTATCGGATGTAATTACCTGTGCCATGAATATCCTCCTTGAAGATGATGTGATTATCGAAGACATCGCAGAGGCCTGGAGATTATACGGGTTTGGCGGCGGCGGGTATGGTGATACGGGTTTTGGCGGGTACACGATCTGGAAGGATCAGTCTCCGGATCAGGTCAGGGCGCTGGATATGCTTCACACGGCTTTGAGTATGCACATCGGTTATCGACCCGGTATTGATTACACTTTTGGGAACGGGCCTTTTGGTGAAAGTGAGTTTGGAGGGTATCCGGAACATGTACGCATGTCCGATGAACTTTATTTTTCTGACGGATTTGGCGGATTGAAAGTCGGCGGGTTCGGTGCCGTGCCATACGGGAATTGATCATGCTGTTAGATAAGTTAAGAGCTTCAGACAAATTGAGCGTGCAGATGCATAAAGCACCGAAAGTATTTTGCGTATCATGCAGAGAACATATTTTTTATCTAATAAAGGAAAGTAAAACTTTTTCTCTAAACATGCTGGCTCCGGCGATAGATAACCTTAAACCTCCAGGAGATATCTACTGCCCGCTATGCGGGGAAATATTTGCCGGAATAAAAAACGACAGGTTCATTATTAAAACAGAAAAGGGATATTTACCATGAGAAGAATCCAATCAAAATTAATCTATTTGCTGCAGGTCATGCGTCTGGTTTTGTTTACCGGGAATTTTTTATACATCCTGAAAAGCTTCATGATCGACAGAATCAAACCGATCGGCAGGGTTCATATCCTGCTCAGAGAAAAATCCGGGATTATCAAATATACCGACTGGGTACCGAACCTGGTGGTTAATACCGGGCGGGCGCACATTGCTGATCAAATGGCGGACCAGGGAGAACCGAACATGTCTTATATGGCTATAGGTGAAGGTACTACCGGGCATACCTATGATGACACGGCACTTGAAAATGAGATCAACAGGAAAACTCTTGGAAGCAAGGCACAGGGTACCGGCCAGGATGGAAACAAGGTCACATTCATGTGTGAGTGGCCGGCCGGTGAAGGTACCGGATCGATAACAGAAGCCGGGATATTCAACAGCCCCAGTGCCGGAACCATGCTTTGCCGAACGGTATTTCCTGTAAAAAATAAAGGTGCCGGTGACTCACTGACCCTGACATGGGTTCTGACTTTATCGAGTTAAGGAGTAGAAAATGTCAAACACATATACCGATCAACTCAATCTTCGCATGCCAGCCCCAGGGGATCTGCAGTGGGATGACGAGATAAACGATAATTCAGAGATCCTTGAAGTTATTCTTGTGGCTCAGTTTAAGGGTAGTAGAATTGCTTCAGGGCTTGCACCGTCAGATGGCGGAGGTCTCCAGGTCGATTATGCCGAAGGTGATGCAGAGGTAAATGGAACGATATACAATATATCTGCAGGGAATAAATCCTGTACAGCCCAGGTTAAAAACTGGCTGTACGTGAATGATTCCGGCACGGTTGTTATTTCGGTCAACCCACCCACCGGGCAGTATGCACCGATCGCCATGATTGATGCGGGCGCAACAACGATAATGCAGATTGCGGATCTTCGTAATCTTTCCGGAAAAACTGTGTCGACCTTTATGAAAGCAATCCTGGATGATGCCAATCTGGCGGCGATGCTGACCAGCATGGGGATCGCGTCATTCCTTCGATCTATGCTTCAAAGCACCACTTCAGCCGATGCCGTAAGTAATCTCGGCATACTCGGTTTACTGAACCAGTGGACACAATCACAGAACTACAGCAGTACAAATCTTTCAATCGTTACCGGAAACGTGGCCATCAGCTTTGAGGATAACCCCTGTGCCTATCTGCCCTTAACTGAAAATGCCGTGATATCAGCTCCAACAGGGCTTGGACCGAACCGGGCCATATTTATGAGAGCTAAACAGGACGGCACAGGCGGCAGGACTTTGTCGCATAATGCGGCCATTGTGTTTGCATATGATTCTGCGGTCAATACGAATGCGGATGCGGAAACCTGGTATCTGTACTGGACCGATAACACAAGTGTGTACGGGCTTAAAATCTGGGAGACTCCTTAGATGATACTTACTCGAATACTTGGAGCACAGCCTCCTTTTTATCCGTATAAGATACCTTACGCGTTAAGGTTTAACGATAATGATAGCCCATATCTATATTGGGCACCCGTCAGTTCCGGGAATAGAACTACATTTACATTTTCTACATGGGTTTTACGAAGCCTGACCAACAGCTCTTATGGTCCAGTCTTTAATGCCGGAGATGCTCTTGATAATGGAACAACATTCAGGTTTACCGGCAGTTACGCTTTGCATTTTAAGCATGAAGATAATGGATCGCTTGCATTTAATTATGTGACAGAACAGGTCTTCAGAGATATTGCAGGTCTTTTTCATATTTGCCTTGAAGTGGATACCACAGACTCTCAGGCAGCAGACAGAATAAAAATGCATATAAATGGGTTACGAGTCACAGATTTTGTTACTGAGGATCAAGCAGGGTCAGGAAAAGAAACAGATATTGGCAGAGCAGTCCAGCATAGAATCGGAAGAGAAAGACTCGATAATCAGGGAATATATACAGATGGGCTCAGGGCTGAAACACACTATGTCAGCGGCCTTGCGATTGGTCCTGAAAACTTTGGTCAATTTAAAAACGGTATATGGATACCCAAAGAATATACAGGATCGCACGGATCTCATGGCGCTTATTTAGATTATGCGGATTCAAGCGATCCGGGTAAAGATGTGAGTGGTAACGATAATCACTGGACAAACAACAATTTAACCAGTGATGATCAGGTTGTCAGTACACCCACCAATAATTATGCGGTATTAAGTTCGATCGATTATAAGATTGCGAATGCTCCGACAATATCTGAAGGCAGTCTGAAGGTTAACACACCGTCAGATACCGGTGTTGGCCGGGCGACTCATATCATACCGTCGTCTAAAAAGATATACTTTGAAGTCACACTGACAACCATCTCAAACAATCCTTTCAGCATTGGGTTTAGACCGGCAAGTCAGGCCATTGAAGCGTTATGGGCCGAAAGTTATGACCGGCAGTTTTATACAAGGCCCGGCCATGCAGATAATGGAAAGGTCTGGGACGGATCTGCCTGGTCCAGTTCATATGGCACGCCTGCCCAGGGAGACATCATTGGTTTTGCGGTTTATGACAATAAGCTGTGGATCTCCATTAATAATACATGGGTGAACAGCGGAGATCCTGCAGCGGGTACGGGATATGTTTTAGATAATATTCCTGACGACGCCATGCCCTGCTGGTATGATTCTGCGGCCAGTGCCTCGGCTGTATTTGATTATAACTTTGGTCAGCTCGGGTTTAATTATACACCGCCTTCAGGATTTAAAGCTCTTTGCACAGAAAACCTTCCTGAACCTTCAATTAAAGACTGTTCAAAGGGATTTGTAAATAAAATTGATACGGGGGCAAATATCGCCTCTGTTCTGGCAGCTGCCAGGAGTGATTGGTCTGCATATATTGATGTGTTTAAAAATCGGTCTGCCACAGAGGACTGGGAATGGATATTCTCAGACGATGTGACCAACTCGATTCATTCGAATAACACCGATGAAAAAGGTCCGAAGCAAACCCTTGTCAGCGCAAACAATTATCACGGGTTTTCCATCCGGGTGGGTGCCAAATATGGTGTATACACAGCTGAAATCTCCCATACAACGGGATCTGACACGGATCAAGCTCATAATTTAGCCGGGTCTAAATTTGCCGCCATTGCAAAAAGAGTCAGCACAGGTGGCGGCGACTGGTGGATGAAGCACCCGGTCTTGACTGCCAGTTATAATATCAAGCTTAACTCTGCAGATGCTGAAACCAGCATCGAGTATGTCAGTGTGGACGGTACAAACATTACTATCATGAGCGCTGCTCCGACAGGCACATATCGAGTGGTTGTATTTTGTGATGGTTTTATCGTTCTTTCTTCTCATGATGGAATTGGGAATGCCGATGGGCCATGTAAGAACCTTAATCATCGTCCGGCCATGCTTTTATGTAAAAGAATCGATGGCAGTGCAGGTGGGGTGATCTGGTCTGATGCCATCAACACGTACAATGTTATGGATACCCAGTTATGGCCATATTCTGATGTGGTTGAACAATCCAATACTGATTATGAAATCGATTTTTTATGTACCAGTTACAAGATTCGCGGAACCGGTACCGGATCAAATTATAATGGCGGTGAATACCTTGTGATTTCTTTTCCATCACAGGCAGTGAAATATGCCAACGCGAGATAAGGAGAATTTAATATGTGGGAATTACCAGACGGCAGAATAATAAAACATCCGCAGAAAGGTAAAACATTTACGATCGATGGTGTGAATCATCCTGAAGAGAACCTGCTTCACTGGGATGATGAAACGTTAAAAAAATACGGAATACTTAAACTTACTGAAGTGCCCTATGATCAAAAACACTATCGGTCGATCGGTACTACAGCAAAGGTCGTAAAGGGCATAAAAAATATCAGTCATACGCTGGAACCTGTAAGGACTTTAAAGGAGTTGAAAAAGAAAAAAATCTTACTGGTCAGATCACAGGTGAGTTCATTTTTAAGCTCTACCAAAATGTATCTGGAAAGAGCCCTGGATGAACCGGAAAACTATCCAGTTCCGGATCATATAAAGTCTTACAGGATAGCCGTAAGAGCTAAAGGAATCGAGATTGCAGATGCAATCAAGGCCATCAATACATATAAAAATCTTATCGAATATCGATGGGATGATATGTGGCCTGAAGTAATAGATACAGAGGAACCGATTAATCTGTCAGCGGATAATCTCTAAACATGGATAGAGGCCGCTCCTGGAAAGCGGTAACTTCCCAGGAGCGAAAGGTTGATAAAGGCTCAACCAGACATCTGAAATCAGACGGCCCCTATGCTCGGACCGAGCAAGAGGCTTATACCACAAATTGAATGAATTTCACAAGGAGGAGCCTTGAACAGTCCACTCGCATATATCGGAGGTAAATCAAAATTAGCAAACACCATTATAAAAATGATCCCGGAACACCAGATGTACTGCGAGGTATTTGCAGGAGCGGCCTGGGTTTTCTTTCGGAAAGATTATTCAAAATACGAGGTTATCAACGATTTGGACAGCGATTTAATCGTTTTTTACAGGGTATTACAAAATCATTTGGAGGAGTTCTTAAAACAATTCAAGTGGATACTATCATCACGGGAGTGGTTCGAAGACTGGAAAAGACAGCAAAAAGCAGGCGGTTTAACCGATATTCAACGAGCAGCCAGATATTATTACCTGCAACGGTTATGTTTTGGAGGTCGTGTAAAAAATCGGACATTCGGGACCGGTCCCATGTGTAGACCACGAATCAACCTTCTGCGTATTGAGGAAGAACTATCCGAAGTCCATCTTCGTCTGGCTGGAGTCACTATCGAAAATTTACCGTGGAATGACTTTATAAAACGTTATGATCGACCAAAAACATTCTTTTACCTTGATCCACCATACTATAAAGCACCATATTATGAGCACAATTTAGGACTTAAGGACTATCAGGAAATGGCCAAAAATTTGACAGAAATGAAAAGTAAGTTTATACTTAGTATTAATGACCACCGTCACATGCGTGATTGTTTCAAAAACTTTAACATAAAAACAGTTGGCTTGACCTATTCAGTCAGCAAAACCACCGGTACAAAAGCTAAAGAACTTCTGATAACTAATTATTAAGGGTATCAGTATAACTCTACCGTTAAGTGAGCTTAAGCAATATTGGCTACATTCAACCAAGAGCCAAAAAAATATTGAAAGAACACCACATGACAAAAAAACAGACAAAACAATTCAGTGTAGAAATTGACCCGATTTCACAAAAAGTTATAGGTTCTTCAAGCAGTGAGAACGATGATTTAATTAGTCAAGATATAAGTAAACGAATTGTTAACACTATTCGAAAAACTTTTGACTCGCTCTCCGATAATTGGATTGAAGAATATTGTGAAAAAATATCAGATGAAGAATTTATAGATGCTTATCTACTATTTGAAAAGAATAGATGGAGACTCCGGTACTGTAATGACAAGTCTGTGTTACAAAAACTCAAGCTCATGAATTCGTTAAAATTAGATAGAGAGAAAAGAAAAAATTTCCTAATTTCCCTAATAGCATTTTCATGTTACCTCGGTGAACGTAAAGATATTGATAACTTAATTGAAGACTTTCTATTTGCGTATAAAGAGGAATTAGAGCCTCTGTTAGTTCAAAACTTGATGATAGAGAAGGCAAATATTGCTGCTATAGAAGGCTTATATAACAAAGCGTCTGTCCTGTATAAGGGGGTTGCTTCCAATTGCGGTAGTGATGCAGGTGTTGTAGCTTGGGCATATCAAGGGTTATCCAAGATAGCCTCTGACGATAGAGATATTATGGAATATGCTGAAAAAGCTGCGGATAAACATTTGGAAGCAGGCAATAAACGCGATGCAATTAAAAACATTCTGGTAGTATCTGATTTAAAGGCACCAAACGAACCAGAAGAATCCATACGTTTTTTAGATTATGCCATGAGCTTAATTGAAAGTGATAATCTAATTGATCGCGCATTTTTAGCCACAATTAAACATAAAAAATCAATCTACCTATGCGATATTGGAATAAACGATAAAGCGTTACTTTGCGCTGAAGAGGCTTGTAGTTTACGTAAGGGGCTAATTGGCAATGAAGTTGAGTACCATGCAAGTCTCAAGGTAGCTGAAGCATTAGCAAAATTAAATGATGACCCAGAGAAAGAAAAAAAATATCAACTCCAGTCTAAAGTGCTATCTGAAGCTATTGATGATGACAAATTTTTATTGCGTTGTAAGTTAGCCTCAATAATTGTAAACGGAGAACAAGTGCATGAAGATTTCATATCTGAGATCAATTCAACATGTGATGATACCCTAATATCAACCACGCTTGCATATAAATCTCTAAATAACGACCTTGCATTTAATGAATCACTTGGTCTATTGGATCAAGCTCGATTGATTGCTGAAAAACATTCTGATAATCATTTATTGACCACCATACACTTTGCTTTTGGAGAGCAATATCGTAAGGAAGAACAGTTTGAAGAAGCAGTAAAGAATTACAAAACATGCTTAATGTACAATGCGTTCTTTCGGCCTGCATACCAAAATTATACAGCAATGCTATTTAAATCTGAAAATTGGTCAGAAGCAGAAAAATTTATTAAAGAAAGAATTGAACTGGTTGGAGAATTACCAGGCATTTGTTTTATTTATGGTCGAGCTCTATTAGAAAACAAGAAATATCCGTTAGCATTTAAATATTTTAAAAAGGCCGATAGCAATAAAGTTGATATTGAAAAATATATTACAGAATGTGTTAAAAATATTAATGATAAAGAGTTGGAGCAAATTGAAATTGATAATCCCCAACCAGAAAAACATATATCGGCATCCATGTTTTATGGAGCCTTAAAAGAATTCGCTATTTCTATTAGCTCTGAATCACGAATGCATTTCTGGGAAATGGATAAACCAAATAGACAATACAAATGGACCAGGAAACCAGAAGAGTTATCTAAGCAGATGCTCATAACGTTTTTAAACGGTAAATTTGGGACTTTCTCCATTGAAAGTTTGCCAGAAGTAAGGGCAGGAGCTGGTTTTATTGACTTATATGTAATATTACCTGGAGGACTTAAAGTTGTTGTTGAACTCAAAATGTGTGGTGCTGGCTATAGTTCAAATTATGCTTTATCAGGTGAAAGTCAAATCATACATTACCAAAATAATAAGAATACAAAGCTTGGTTATCTATTGGTTTTGGACGCTAGGAAAAGAGACTATGGGAAACACTTTAAAACAATTCAAACCATCGGCAACAACACCATATATACAATAGCTGCCGATATGCGTCCCAAAGTAGATAAAGCTTGATTCGAAAAATTAACTGAATTTAACACCTGTCGATTTTACACCAAAATTGAACAGGTTTTTTACGCCCTTCAATTGAGGCACTCCAATTTTCTGAGTTTATCTGCAAAAATTTCTGATTTCATCTGCCAGTTTACATTAATGTAGGCATTGCATCTTACTTTCGACACCCATCTGGAGAATAATTTGAGAATCTTTCATGGTCATTATGGCACTGTAAATATATCAGGGCTCAAGTTAAGTGCTTTTAGAAATTCCAGCTGAACCGGCCTTAGCGGTCGAGCCAGTTGTCTTTGGTTGCCTGATTTTAACACAAGTATCTGAAGGAACTTTGTAGTCAACATAAAAGAAGTCGGTCGTTTAGTGGGGCGCTTTTTCCAGCCGGTTATCGTGGATCCGGTTGCCTTGATATATTGACGCATACAGCTCCATCAGACGCCAAATGAGAAGGGATATCAGCAGCACTAAACCCAGTACTTCGATACGATGCGGCTTTTTCAAAAAGATGCTGTTGACGATCACCGGATCCTTTAGAAAGCCAAAGTTCTGCTCGATGCCGCTTTGGTCCTTGTATAGCGTCAGAAGTTCTTTCGCGGTCCATAAGTTGTCATCACTGCTGATGTTATACAGCAACACGAAACAGCCGGCTTCAAGACGTAAAGGGCTAACGGTCGCGGCGTCTTCTGTG
>JAUVGT010000320.1 GCA_030593645.1 Deltaproteobacteria bacterium | reverse complement strand
ATAAAAAATCGTATTAAAAATCAGTTCCCCTCTCCGGCTGTTTCAGGCACACTATTTGAAAGAATCAATCACATGTACATGCAAAATCAAAGCCAAACAGGCCAAATGTTTAAATTCCTATGTTTTCAGTTAGTTGTATTGAATTATGATCCATGGCCCAAAAAAATTATTGTGCAAGTGTCAAGATACTGTCATCAAAGATTCATTTAATAAACGAAGAATGGCGAGACAAGTATGGCCGGTAAAGTTAAGGTCACGATTTATACACCAACAAACAACCCGATCGCAAGAAGCACAGGTGTGATAATATTGAGTAATACATTTTTCCCCAATGCAGGGATCAGTTTGGGTATATTATCGGCATATTTAAAAGCGCCGATTACCGTTGGTACCGCAATAACAATGGTACCAAATGCCAGGAAACTCATAACCGGAAAATTTTTTGAAAGAATGCCGATCAATATTGAAACATAAGTTAAAACCAGAAAAATTGTAAAGATCCACGCACTTGCCCTCCTGCCGATTACAATCGGATAATGCTTTCTGCCGATACTTTTATCTGCTTCAACATCAGGAAACTGATTTAGCAGCAGCAGATTGTTAACCAGGAAAAAAGGAACCAGGGACGCAAAAAATGACGCCCATGAATATGATCCGGTAAGAACAAAGTGCGTGCCCATCACCATGAATACTCCAAAGCCCAACCCTGGAGTAATCAGACATAAAAATGGTTTTCTCGTTATCACAGTCGTATATACTGCAATGATGACCAGACCAAGCAAACCTATCGGGAGAAGCCACACTCCTTTCAGCCATAAAAAATAGAGCCCGATAAAGCCGGTAATGCATAAGGTAATCGCCCCGCTGGCCAGCGACAGATAAGCTTTTTCCGGGTTTTTAGGCAGCGTACCGCTTCCTCCGCTGAAGGGTGTTGGTTCGGTTTTATAATCAAGTCCGCTCTTGAAATCGAAATACTCATTAAGAGCGTTCACGCTTATATGTGCGGAAACAGCGCCCAGAAAGATTAATAAAACGTGGTACAGGTTAATGGCTGCCCCTGAAATAGTTGCTGTTGAGACACCGAGCAGAACGCACGCAGGCGGCAACACCAAAAATGGGAGCCGCATGGTGCCGATAATGATACTTCTATTTGTATGTTTCACTCTTTTCCCCTTAGGGTTCGCGTAAAAATAAATTCACAAATTTTAAGGGCCGAGGCGCCCCGTCGGCAAGGCGCAAAAGCGCCGAAATATCAAGCATATTTCGAGATTTTGCAACGCAGCCGAATGGGATGATTCGCCCCTTAAAATGTGAAGTTATTTTTGCGCGAGCCCTTAGTCAATCATAAATCTAAATTCCCTTTTGGCACTTTCGCCGATGATATTATTAGCGGCGTTAAAACCCTTTAAGCGCCAATAATAGATTTCGCCGGTTGAAAAATACTGCTTCACAATATACGGTGCAATCAGATATTCCGGTTTTCTTGTGTATGCGGAAAAAACCGGTTTTGTATCATCATCCCCTGTGAACTCGATAAGATACGCGGCTATTTTTTCATTTTCACTCCAGATGAAAGTCATAGATGAATAATCGAGCAATGCCTCATTAAAGGGAGATTTCTGGTGTATGGTTATTAAATTATCGGATTGAGATGGTCTGACATAATAAACAGCTCTTGGCGGTACAATATCCTGAGCTGGAGTCTCAATGATAAGCTGAACGATATGCGAGCCTTCAATAAATGTGGGAAGTGATGGTATATCCGGTGTTTCAAGTGTCAATTTTTTCCCGTATGCAAGGTGTTTATCGATACGGGAGACGAGTCTGCCGTTCACCTGCCAGTAAGCCCTAAAAAATCCTTTGCCTGAATATACAATATCGGCAAACGTCTTAAGGTTTTTTTCTCTTTTTTTAACTGTAATCTGCGCTCTCTTATTTTTAAAGTAAAGCCGCATTCTCTCAATATGAAGTCCATAAGTATCCGAAAGATTAATGTTAACGATTGCTTCGTTAGGACTACCCGCCTGTGTAAACGTCCTTTTAAATTGAAATTTCATCACGCCGAGCTTTTTGGCTTTTTTAATCACCTTAAAAGGAATGGTCAGGGATTCAGTCGTTGATCCTATGGCTGGATCTGTCCAGGAAAAGTTTACTGTTACAGTCGTATTTACAGTGCCCAGTACTGTACTTCCACTTTGAAAAATTCCTCTGTTGGATTGAGCTTGAGGGGTTGCCTGACCGGCTGGGTTCGATTTTGAAATATTATATGTAATATTCCGTGTGCTGCTTGTTGTCTGCGGTATGGTAATAGAAGAAGGAGATACATTAACAACCGCATGAATAGTTGGGACACAAAATAGAAAAATCACTAAACTTATTAAAACAATATTTCCTTTTTTCATAATATCCTCTCTGACTATCCGGATATTCTCTATTTCCCGGATACTGTCCTTTAATCCATAAACCTATTTTTTTATTTTAAATTTAAATATCATACTCTCCCCCATAATATTATCCCCGGCACCAAAACCTTTTACTCTCCAGAAATAGGTATTCTTTTTACTAAAATAATATGTTCGAACAGGAGGAGGTAATATGTATTCGGTTTTTTTCGTAAATGCTGAAAAAACCGGTTTTTCCACTTCATCATCAATAAACTCGATAAGATATGAAGTAATATTTTCTTCTGATTCCCATCTAAAGCCATCATTTCTTAAATCGATTGCTTTTTTATCAACAGGCGCTATCAGAACAATGTTAGCCTTTTTCGTATAAATAGCCGGATGTACGTAATAAACCGCCTTGGGCTGAATGATATCATGTTCCGGTTTGTTGATAATAAATGTTACGATATGAGGCCCCTCTGAAAAGGTTGGAAGTCCCGGCACATCAGGAGTGTCAACTTTTAGGGTTCTACCGTATACAAGATATCTGTTTACATGGGACAGTATCCGTCCGTCTACCTGCCAATATCCCTGAAAAAGTCCTGATCCGTTATAATTGATATCCACGTATGCCTTCAAAGCCGGCTGCCTTTTTTTTACTGATATCACAGCCCTGTTATTACTAAAATATAATTGGAAATGTTTAATGCTGAGATCGGCACCTCCGGCTGAAGTGACTTTGATGTTTACAATACACGATAAATTATATGAGGCCACTGCTCCGCCGGACAGACGGAATTGCCGTTTATACTTAATCCTTACGGATTTCAACTGCTCTGCTTTCTTTATAACACTGGCCGGTATTGGCAATTTTTCCTTGATCAAACCTGAAAACAACCCGTTACCATTATCGGACAGCTTTGCAGTGAGTTTCTTGTCGACTGTGCCAAGCGTTTTTCCTCCCACTGAAAAACGTCCTGATTCGGACCGGGCCCGGGTATGTTTATCATTAATCTGAGTATTTGTAATGTGATATGTGATCACAATAGTAGTTTGCGTACTCCTGGCGATATCAACAGATAAAGGAACTGGTGTAACTGAAGCATACGCGGTAGGATGTAAAAAAAGTAATATAATCAGGCTGATTAAAATCGATAATATTTTTTTCATAATTAAACTCCATTTAAAATGAAAACGGCAGAGTACTTGATATTACAAAATAGACAGCATGCTCATGGTCTCTCTGCTCTGTTTTTTTATCACGCGTAAGCTCATATTTTCCTTGTATACTGAAAGAGGTGTCTTTGAGTGCCAAAAGCTTTGGGATAACATACGAAAGTTTATATTCAGCGGTAAATATACGGTTGTCAAAAAGTTGATCGCTGGTCATTGTTTTGTTATAGGAGCCGCCCGCTTCAAAAATAAATCTATTTGGAATGATATTCGCGGCAATATTGAAACTGGCCGTATATGAATCCGTACTGACATGAGTGGTCATATCCTTAATGGTATCATAACAGAAACTTGGACTTACAGAGAAATATTCTGATGCAAACGCAGGTGTGATGCCGTATGATCTCATGACAGTATCATAATCAGCAAAGGTGCGGTCATCCTGAAATGAATGGGTCGTCTGAAAACCCAGATTCCACTGTTTGATGGTATAACCGGCAGAGCCGGAGTATGTATCAATATAATTTCTAACCATGTATTCAATATCCGGCTCCATTGAACTTTTTTCAGTAATCTTTTGATAAGTAGCGTTTATCAGCAAATCCTGAATTTTAGTAAATGAATAGTCTATTAAGAATTCTTTTGAAGTGATTCTGGCAACCAGGGGATCTTTTTCAACATTATCATTATAATGGGAAAAGGAAAGATTAATTGAACTGATTTCAAAACCGGCACCGGTCTGTATATTATACCCCTCCCAGTCCCTTTGAATATTTGGATTACCGACCACCTGGTAATATGGCCCGAAATATTCATACCCCATGCCCAATGTATATTCTCGATAATTACCATCCGCTCTTGCCCGAAACGCATTATCCTTTTCAGCAGGAAGATACTCACCCGTATATTCATCAATGGTATTATCATCATAGGTAGAAGCATTATACTCTGTTTCCAGTTGAAACATATTTTCAAAAAGATTGGACTTTAATACAACACCCGATACATGGCCCTTTTTAAACGTTTCTTCCGCCCACATTCCATATGAAAGGTCCTCTTCACCACCGGTGATATGAATGATTTTGGCTTCCAGCATATCTGAAAAAAACGTTGCGCCCGCGGATACCCCCAGGATATGATCATCTCTTGAACCGCCGATTCCAAATCCGCCGTTAAATCCATAAAGTTCTTTGCTTTTTACGGCAAAGGCGTTCACATCATAATTTGCATAACCCGCGTTAACCTTACCGCCCCTTCTGCCAAGCCATTCAATGGTGTTCGGAGACTCATTAATCTGGACATCTCCAATATCAGAACCAAAACGGAAATCATGATACAAATAATTGGTTTCCCAAAGAAACTGGGTTAAACTTAAATATTCTTCTTCCGGAGGCTCAACAGGGAGGTACTGATTTAGATATCTAAGATTGCCTGTTAATGTGGTATCAAAATTACCCTGTTTTAATTTTGATTCGGTACTCCAATTCATATCAAAACTGTACCGGGATATATTCTCAAGATCTTCGCATTTATCCAGCAAATATCTGTAAGTACCGTCCGCGATGTTTTTTGAATATGCTTCGTCAAATTCTTTGGACTGCCGCGTATTGAATGTAAAATCTTGCCTGTGCTCTTCACCGTCGCTCGAATATACCACAACTTCAAGGCTGTGACTCCCCGCCGGCATCACTTCAATGGGAGAATATTGTAATTCGTCTCCGTTTTTTTCAATAATATTGGTGATATCTGCCCCATCAAGCATGATAATAACATTTCCATATGAATCCAGTTCATTAATATGAATCCGGATCAACGGTTTTTTACCAATAACGGTTGTATCCGCTTCAGGTTCAACGAGCTGTATTGTCTTTTCAGTGGATGGTTCTGTTTCCTCAGTTGACTGGGCCATAACCGGGCAAACAGAAAAAACACAAAGAATAAGTAATGTTAGCGTACAGATATTCTTGATACGCGTAATAAAAAAAGAGAGCGGTTTCATATTTTCCCCTGGTATTTCTATGAGAAATGATTAGATGTGATCCTGTGTAATATCCTTATTAAATTCAATATATTTTGTCAAGTTTGATGGTTTCGTAAAAAGTCCGAAATAGACGGTTTCGTAACTAATTCAAATTCAAGGCGTGCAAATTTCGTAATCATGAAGCGTACTTATAGTACGTTGAATGATTGCGAAATGCAGCACAACGCAGAAGTTGGACTTTT
>JAUVGT010000325.1 GCA_030593645.1 Deltaproteobacteria bacterium | reverse complement strand
CTTTAAATGTGTCCCAAAGCGTACACTTCCTTCCTTCGAAGAAATCTCTTTTAAAAGAATCTTCAGGAGTGTTGTTTTCCCAATACCATTCGGGCCGATAATACCTACTTTATCCCCGCGCAGAACAACAGTGGAAAAACCCTGGATGATGGGAGTTTCTCCATAAAAAAAACGAATATCCTTTGCTTCAATGACAAGTTTTCCGGTCCTTTCCGCTTCCTGGATTCGCATCTTGACGTTACCGATTTTTTTACGACGGGTCTGAAACGCTTCCCGCATTTTTATGAGCTCTCTGACACGGCCCTGATTCCTTTTCCTCCTGGCTTTTATTCCCTGCCTGATCCAGGTTTCTTCATGGGAGAGTTTTCGATCAAACACCTTGTTTTGTTTTTTTTCTGCTTTGAATACTGCCTGCCTCCGCTTTAGATATGTTTGGTAATTGCATGGATAGGAATAAAGGTTTCCCTGGTCGAGTTCTATGACCCTGTCAGCAATTTTCTCCAGGAAGGCACGGTCATGGGTAATAAAAATCAGGGTTTTTACATTGCGTCGGATAAACTCCTCTAACCAGATAATAGAATCGATATCAAGATGGTTTGTCGGTTCGTCGAGCAGGAGTATATCCGGCTGAGCCGCGACGGCTCTTGCAAAAAGTGTCCGTCTCTTCATTCCTGCTGAAAGAGCGGCAAATTCTTCTTCAGGATCAAGTCGGGTCCGGGACAATATATCCTGTACCTGCCTTGAAATCTCCCACCCCCCTTTAGAATTAAGCTTTTGCTGTAATATCTCCCTCCTTTTTACCATTTCAGGAGTCACATCATTTTCAGAATTTTTTAAAATCCTGTTATGCTCGGCCAGCGCCATTCCCGTTTCACCGAATCCTTCCGCTACCACATCAAAAAGCGACCCTTTAAAATCCGGAGAGACATCCTGCTCAAGTCTGCCGATGGTTATACCCTGCTGCCGCCAGACATCACCCTTATCAGGAAGTATTTCTCCATAAAGCAGTTTCAGCAGTGTCGATTTCCCGACGCCGTTGCGCCCGATTAAGCATACACGCTCTCCCTTTTCAATCTGAAAGATAATATTTTCAAGAAGCTGGGGATCTCCAAACCCCCAGCACATATCACGCATGCCGATTAGAGCCATGCTTCCTCCGTTTTAAAACTTCACCTAACCCCAAACACTTATTTTGTCCCGGATGTCTCCGCAGCCACCTGCTCCGCGAACAGCCTGTAGCGTTTCGCCTCATCATGGTGCCCTCGTTTTGAATAAATATCGCTAATCCTTTTATAATATGTTTCCCGGTTCGCTGGATCTTCCTGACAAAGAGATATATAGAGCTCAAGTATACTTCCCGGGATCTCCCCGGCTGCATAACTGAGCTCCGCATACCGGTACTTCACAAAAGAGTCCGTTTTCATCCCGCAACCATTACAGGAATTTAAAATTCCCTCGTAAACCTCCCTCGCCTTTCCGGTCTCCTTAAGGGCTTCATAGGTCTGCGCAAGAGCCCTGGCAATATGCTGATTCATCCCGTTATATTTTATAAATTCCAGGTAAAATGATTTTGCCTCCTGTAATTTTTCAGCCCTGACCAGGGCCTCTCCCATGAGAAGATTGATGGAAACATCTGTTTTAATGTCATCCGGGCAGGCCATGAGAAGCTCAATGGCCTTTTCATAGGATTCCTTTTCCCAGTATATATCACAAAGCATTTCATATGCCCGGATAAATCCCGGATAATGTTGAATGAATTGTTCCAGCAAGACGAAAGCATGATCCATTTCTCCAAGGTTAAGATATGCTGTGGCCAGCTCAAAATGAATATGGGTTACATCCGAACCGTATTCATCCAGTGAGAGGGACAGCAGTTCCACGGCACGCTCAAAATCACCCTGATTTAACGCGATAAAACCTTTTTCAAATGAATCGCCATAACCCAGGTAGGTTTTCTGATCTTCTTCCGGCATGGTACTGATCAGGGCGAAAAAATACTCTTCACCTGTTTCCGGTTCATTGATATTCATGTCGGGTTCATAATCCGGCTGTATGTCGTATTCATGGCTGTACATCTTTTTCTCAATATCGTGAAGCCGGTCTTCAATCTGTCCGGCCAGCTCGGAATTTTCAGTTAATTCAGACGCCAGTCTCAGCAGCTCTGCGGCATCATCAAATGCGGCTGTTTCAATGAGGTTTTCTGCCGTATTTTTATGCTGAAGCGCCAGAGATTCCATGGTTTCGGCTATTTTTTTTTCAATCCGCTCCTTGTGATGTGTCGGATTGGGCACCGAATTCCCTTCAAGAATGGAAAGGGCTTTTTCAAACTCAAGCTTGGCTGAACCGAAATCATCAGCCTTATTATATCTGTCACCCTGTGCTTCATAATCCGTATATGATTTTGTTGATAAGAAATCGAATAGTCCCATATATCAGTTCCTTTACGCACGAACCAGCTGCGTTTTTGGTTTTAATACTTTTATATTTGAAATAGGTAGCCTATCAATGTAAAATTGGATTGTAAAGATGATGTTGCTTAATATGACAATTCCGAATGTAAAAATTTGAGCATCCATGGATTAAAAAAATATCTCCATCGGTTCATTTTTTATTATTCATTATGCCC
The DNA here is from genome assembly GCA_030593645.1 of Deltaproteobacteria bacterium. GTDB lineage: Bacteria > Desulfobacterota > Desulfobacteria > Desulfobacterales > JAUVGT01 > JAUVGT01. The sequence goes on along the minus strand of JAUVGT010000325.1, from coordinate 3,058 downwards.
TCTATGGGACTCATAATGAGCATATGAGGTGATGATACGTTTTTGATACACAAATGATTATCGACTATTTTTTTGAACCTTTTTCCCATCAAATGTTACTGACATTATGAAAATCGATGATAAACTAGTGAAAATGAATGAGGAGGATACAATGAACAAGAAAATAATGATGGTTTTTACATTTTGTACGGCAATCATGATTACGGCGGTATTTTCCACAGGAAACGCGTGGTCTGACACAAAAAAACCGTCCAAGGCAAACACACAGATTCAAAAGAAAAACGCTCCGACCGCAACCAACACAATGCAGCTGCCCAAGAGATCAAATCCATATCCCAACGGAATTTACGCATATGAGTGCCCCTGCAAAAGAAGTGTGGAATCCACTGGTGCGATACTGATGAAGGGCGTGATGGTCAGATTGACAAACAGAAAATGCCCTCCAGCGTTAAAACCGATGCCTGTGAGCGGAAAAGTTAAATTCACATGGTATGATCTGGTGGATAAACGTTTTAAATCGGTTACCAAATCATTTACCAACCTCAGGAAAAGTCTGACTGTTGTCATGATACCTGCCACACAGACCATTCTTGCATCAAAAAGTAAATTGGTGAAAGCGGAAATCATTGAAATAAACGGAGCCACCGATTGCGATATTGTTCATAACTGGAACCAGTACGGACAGTGTCTTTTAGAACCGGTATATTAATTTCACGCAGACGATCAATGTGAGTTTATCTAACAGCCGCTCTCTATACCAATTTAGAGGGCGGTTTCCTCTCTTTCTGTTTCTCCACCCTGCATTTTCTCTGAATTCAAAATAATATTAATCCTATCGTTGTATTTTGATTCTTATTGTTATAAGGGATGTCTTTCCGATCAAATTTACATTATCAGGTGATTAACTTTGGACACTGTATTATCAATTGATGGAATCAGCAAAACATACGGCCGTGTCTGGGCGGTTCAGAATCTGTCCTTAAGTGTAAAAAAAGGGCAGGTATACGGCATTCTCGGTCCGAACGGCAGCGGGAAAACCACAACACTCGGAATCATCCTTGGTGTGATACGCGCCGATTCAGGCACATACAACTGGTTTAACAGCCCTCCTGCTGCAAAACACAGAAGAAGAATCGGGGCACTCATTGAACAGCCCAACTTCTATCCCTGGCTGTCCGGCGAGCAAAACCTGAAAATAACGGCTGCTATCAGGGAGGTGCCTCCATCTTCGGTTGATGATGCCCTGACTATCACGGGATTGCGGGATAGAGGCCGGGATTCCTTTGTGGGATATTCTCTCGGGATGAAACAGCGTCTGGGGATTGCATCTGCTCTGCTTGGTGACCCGGATATCCTTGTTTTGGATGAACCCACAAACGGCGTAGACGCCCAGGGTATTGCGGATATACGAAATATTATACTTAAAGTTGCTTCAAAGGGAAAAACGGTTATTTTAGCCAGCCATATTCTTGACGAAGTGGAAAAGGTTTGTGACAGCGTTGCGGTGCTCCGGGACGGTGAAGTTCTTGAATCCGGCAATATTTCCAGGATTTTAAACCCGGGTGATATTATTGAAGTCGCGGCTGAAAACATGGACACCCTTGCAAAAAAACTGGATGGTTTTCCAGGAATCAAAAGTATCGAAAAAATTGCCGGTATGATCAATATCAATGCCGGTTCTGATGTATCCCCCGGAGATCTCAACCTTTATCTTTCCAAACAGGGAATCATTCTGACTCACCTTTATCGAAAAAAACGCAGTCTTGAAAGCCGTTTTCTTGAACTGCTTGATGATGAAAAAAAATGATAAAACGAATATTTACTGTAGAAAAAATTAAAATACTCTCATATAAACCCTTCTGGTTTTTAATCGCTGCTTATGCCGGCCTGTTTATACTCGCGTCGCTGATTATAAGCAGTATCACATCGGCAATTTCCGTTAACAACATACCGCTTCCTTTTACCAGGCTTTTTGTGTATCCATATGCCTGGAACACCATCACATGGATCGGGAAGTGGTTTTACTTTTTACTGGGTTTTCCGGTTATCCTTTTAGTTATTAACGAATTTGACTACCATACGATTCGTCAGCAGATTGTAAACGGCATGAGCCGGATCGAATTTGTCATCAGCCGCTATGCGATGATTGCCTGCCTCTGTATCTTTGCATGCTTTGTTGTTTTGGTGTCCGCCATCATTTTTGGTAAACCAACAGAAGATAACAGTATTTTTTCAATGGTTTCACTTCAGTTTCTTATGGGTTTCTTTATACAGGGTATAGGCTATCTTGGTTTTGCGCTGCTTGTATCAGTGGTTCTAAGGAAAGCGATAATCGCCGCCGGAGTATTTCTGATCTGGCCTCTTTTGGCAGAACCGATATTTGGGTGGATGCTCGACAAACTGATGGAAATGAGACATCTTGAAATGGTCATTGCCAAATGGCTCCCGTGTCATGTGTTTTCTGCTGTTATACCGTCCCCCTTTGGAGTCATAACTTCCGGGAAAACTTTGTCTTCTCCTGATCCTGTGATAATAGGTTTATCTCTTGGCTATTCCGCTTTAATGTTTTTACTGGTCCTGATAAAAATAAAGATGTCCGATTTATAATAGAACCTATCTCAAAAATAATAATTGGGGTTGAGGGAACAGGCACACAGGTCCGCTCCCATGAACCGTGTTTTGATCCGATTCCGGGTTTCGGGAAAAATTCGGCATTCGGGGCCGGTATCGATATCATTGGTTATTGGCTCTTAGGGCTCGCGCAAAAATAACTTCACATTTTAAGGAGCGAATCATCCCATTCGGCTGCGTTGCAAAAGCTCGAAATATGCTTGATATTTCTGCGCTTTTGCGCCTTGCCGACTGGGCGCCTCGACCCTTAAAATTTGTGAATTTATTTTTACGCAAACCCTTAGCTTTTGGGTATTGGTTACCATACTGCGGTCAGATCATCAAATAAGACAGAGCGAAGCGTCTTCCACATTCGACGTTCATTTTTTTATTCACCCCAGCGTCCATACAACAAATGCAAGCCTCAATCCAAAAACAAAATGAAGGG